>NZ_JBFIIH010000022.1:0-38340 GCF_041601355.1 Neptunomonas sp. | reverse complement strand
TTTATGAGCACTTCCCGGGATGTAAAGTTAAATCCACTGGATGCAGAAGAGCAGCGGGTGATTCTGCACAAAGGTACTGAACGGCCTTTTACAGGCGAGTACGATGACTTCTATGAAAATGGCATGTTTGTCTGTAAGCAGTGTGACGCGCCTCTTTACCGTTCGACGGATAAATTTTCATCTGGTTGCGGTTGGCCGAGTTTTGATGATGAAATTGAAGGTGCTATCAAACGTGTAACCGATGCGGATGGCAGCCGTACAGAAATTGTCTGTGCTAATTGTGAGGGCCATCTGGGACACGTTTTTGAAGGCGAGCGGTTGACTGAAAAGGATACGCGTCATTGTGTTAATTCGATCTCTATAAAATTCGTAAAAGCGAAAAGCGGTGGGTGTTAACACGGTTGGGCGTTTATTAAGCCGGCACCTACAGGATCTTAAACCGGGCCGTTTGGAGTGGATTGGTTTACGTCCCGAACGCAAAGTGGAGATGCAGCGGGTTTTACAAGTAGAAGCGATCATTGATATGGGGCTTGCCGGAGACCGGCGCTGTCAGGGGTCGCCGGGTTCGGCCCGACAGGTGACCTTAATTAATCAGGAGCATATCGGGGTAGTGGCCAAACTGTTGATGCTTGAGTCGATTGATCCTGCTGTATTACGGCGTAATTTGGTGGTGTCTGGTATCAATTTGATGGCACTCAGGCATCAGCGTTTTCGTATTGGTGACGTGGAATTTGAAGCTACAGCGCAATGCCACCCTTGTCTGCGCATGGAGCAAGCGCTGGGTAAAGGTGCGGTCGCCGCCATGCTAGGCCACGGCGGTATCTGCGCAAAGATTCTGAAGGGTGGCGTTATCGGGGTAGGTGATGAGGTGGTTAAGCTCTAGTGTGAGCTTGTGAAGGCTTGATACACAGATACAGAGAAGCTCCTTGTGAGGGCTTCTCTGTATCTTTAGCGCATCGGTACTGGCTGATTCTTGATGGCTATTTGTGTCAGCTTAAGATTTTTGGTTAGCGGCCGCGATCAGCGGTACCTTAACCCAGCAGTCGAGTAAAACTATCATTGCCATAGCAGCGATTGAACCCGTTAATAACGCACCGGTAAACGGAATCAGATAGCCCGCAAAGGCAACGTATTTTGCTAATGTCCATGAGAGTGTATCGCCCCATAAGCCTATAAATGCACTGCTGATCAGCAGGTATTTAACCCAGTTGTGGGTTTGTGTATAAGAGAGTGCAATCGCTAACATCATGATGAGTGCACTGATAGCAAAAAGGTGAGTGTGCGTTTGTACTGCTATTTTACTCCAGGGTTGCCCGCGTGAAGTGGTTGCAAGCACCTCTTCATAGCGGGTAAGCGGCATGGATGGGATCGCTTCTGTCATGGTCGAGTCGACACTGTGGCAGTTAGTGCAATCGGTATCCATTATCTCTGCGATATGAGAATCATAAGTGTCTTCGGGGGCGCCAGCCTCAACCCATTGCTGAACCGCATCGATGGATTCATCTTCCGATACATGCTCATACATAGAGCCGCGCATAGCACTGACGATCATAATGCCCGCGTATTTTTGCTGCACTTTATCAAGGCTGGGAATAAGTGTTTTACCTCCGGTAACGCTCATGGAAATAGCCAGCATGGCATAAGCCAGCCCCATGAGTACGGAGAGACAAAACCCAGATAGAGCGATACGAGCAGCAGGATTGAGAGCTTTAATCATCATAGGATTCCATATCAATTGTGTCTGACGGGCGGGCTTTCGCCCACCTCAGGTATTGCTATTTAAATACCATGTTTAATACGCCGTTATGGTAAACATGATTAATTTGGCTGTTATCGAAAATAGACAGGCCGAAACTGTAAGTTTTTTTCAGGTCATTAAACTGTACATCCTGCACATCTGCTTTCTCTCCAGAGGTAACAAGCGCACGACTGATCTCTAAGTACCACTTGCCATCTTTCCATACTCCTTTGGCGGCGATATCACCACGTGAACCAGAAAAGGCCGATGTTACTATGCCTGGAATACGTTTGATCTCATCCATATCGCTGCTGAAAGGCATTTTCTGGCTTTCAAAGATCACAGTGGCATCAGCGGCCAGGTCTGCTTGCACGAATGCCGGTTTACCATCAGCTATGTTGTCTTTGTATCCGCCACCTGTTTTGTGGTCGCCGTGACGTCCCCACCCTTTGTTCTTCTCCGGATCGGTGTTGTCATCGATAAATTGATCGTCAATTTGAGCATTTGGATTGGTTCTGACGCCTTTCCAATGCCACATGTCGAGAGTTGTACCCGGTTTAGTGTACTTACGGCCGGGTGCTTTATCGTCCCGTCCCTTTTGTTTGCCACCTTTTGCCATGTGACAGGCAGCCCCACAGCCCTTTTTATCGAATGCCTTAACATCAATATTCCAGAGGATCGACATTTTATCTTCGTAATAGGTGTTGTCGTGTCCGGTATCATCTTTATTCGCCAGCTGTTTCCAGCTGCCGTCAGATTGTTTCATCCATGGATAACGGTTCAGGCTCTCTGTCGGGTCATCCCACTCCAGGAAAAAGTACACGTTTTTGTCATCGTGCATCGAGCGTACAGTCATCGTGGTTTTGGTGATGCCTTCATAACCGTTGTTTGGTTTGTAGGGGGTTTGATCCAGTACCACGCTAAGTACCGGGGCCGCATCCCATGCTGCTTCAGCCATACCATCCACTTCTATGGCAGTCGTGGTGGCGACGTTCTCAAGTATGCCCAGTGGTTTTGCCTGAGCGACCGGAACTAAAAGGATGCTAGTCGCCGTTGCTGCAATTAGAGTCAGAGTCTTACGCATTTTTTATTCTCCTTATATGTCTGTCTTCAGCATAGAGAGTGTTCTGGCGTTTGGTAGCTCATATAAGCAGGGGCTTCGGCTAAACAGAGAATTGCTTGATGTATGTCAATCTTGAACCGTATGGGGCGTTGGCCAGAGCAAAGGCTAGTCGCATCAAGGGTCGTATAGCAGCTACAAGACTATAAAGATCACGGTTTGCGATGACCATTAGACGCGACTGATATATCGGTTGTTTGATATTGGTCAAGTCGCTTTATGTGGCGTTTCTATAACCTGCGTCATTATGTCGCAGTCTGATATACAGTTTAAGAGGTTAGAACGTTTGATGAACAGGTATATAAAACGATGGATCGTTACGCTATTTACGTTTTTCATTCTGGCTTCCAGTGTATTTGCGATGGTCCCCGTTTCACAACAACAGCAGCTTGAGTTGATCCGCAGTGTCTTTCCGGAAGCGACGGATATCAGTGAAAAAGCGCCGATTGCAGAGGGCTCTGCGATTATCCGTACCGTCACTAAGGGTGAGCAGGTACTGGGGTATGCCTTTGAGTCACAGGATGTTGTTGATATCGCCGCTTATTCCGGTAAGCCCGTCAGAATGCTTATAGCCATTGATCTGGAAGGGAATTTTAAGTTATCCACAGTGCTTGAACACCATGAGCCCATTCTGCTGGTGGGTATTCCTGAGCATACGTTATTTGACTTCGCCGCACAGTATCTGCCGTTCAAACTGACGGACAGAATTAAAGTAGGTGCGGCTAATAGCAGTGATGTGATTAGTCTGGATGCTATTTCCGGTGCAACCGTCACCGTCATGGTAGTGAACGAAACTGTGATGCGTGCTGCCCGCAAAGTAGCTCAGCAGCTAGGGTTGCTGGGGTTATCTGAGGAGGCGAAAACTCCTCCCTCTACGGTCAGAACTGATGTTTTTAAGGAAGCTGGCTGGGACCAACTTACCGGTGATGGATCTATTCGTCATCTGTCGCTAACACGTGGCGATGTAAATGAAGCCTTTAAAGGCACAGCAGCAGAAAAGCAGGGGCCAGGTGAAGGGCAGCATCAGCAGGAACCCTTTATCGATCTTTACTATGCGCCGGTTAATATTCCGACCATTGGTCGTAACTTATTAGGTGATAGCGAATATAACTGGTTGATGGGTGAAATTAAGCCCGGTGATCAGGTGATTGCTGTGATGGGCAAAGGCCGCTACTCCTTTAAAGGTAACGGCTATGTACGTGGCGGGATTTTCGATCGATTGCAGCTGCAGCAATCCGATAAAGTGATTAGCTTTCACGATTCCGATTTTTATCGTTTAAATGATGTATATATTAAAGGCTTTCCCGGTTTTGCTGAGATGGCCTTGTTCATCGTTCGTGGCCAGTATGAGTTTGATATCGGCACCCCCTGGCAGGTTGAATTGCTGGTGCGTCGACAAGTCGGTGCGTTAGACAGCGTCTTTACCAGTTTTTTTGGTGACTACATGACACCAGAGGCTTATATCACTCGCCCTGAGCCAGTGATAGTGGAAGCGCCTGTCGACGAGCCTTTGTGGGTATCTGTCTGGAAGGATAAAGCGTTTCAAATTGGTGTATTAAGTGTCAGCTTACTGCTCCTGACGGTCATTATTTTCCTCCAGGACTGGTTGGTACGTTATCCAAAACTGTTACGTAATGTTCGTCATATCTTTCTTACATATACGGTGTTCTTTATTGGCTGGTACACCTTAGGGCAGCTGTCGATTGTTAACGTATTTACGTTTGTGCATGCGGCTATGGGTAAGTTTCAGTGGGATGTATTTCTGTTAGATCCGGTGTTGTTTATTCTCTGGGGTTTTGTCGCGATGACCCTGGTGCTGTGGGGGCGGGGTATTTTCTGTGGTTGGCTGTGCCCGTTCGGGGCGTTACAAGAGCTGATTAATGAGATTGCCAGAGCAGTAAAAATCAAACAGTACGAACTTCCGTTTGCGGTGCATGAGCGACTCTGGGCGATCAAATACATTATTTTATTACTCTTGTTTGCTGTATCGCTTGAGTCGATTGGTGAAGCTGAGCGCTATGCAGAAGTCGAACCTTTTAAAACGGCCATCATGCTGAAGTTCCAGCGTGAGTGGGGATATGTTCTCTATGCCGGCATCTTGCTGTTTGTCTCTATCTTTACCCGTAAAGTTTACTGCCGGTATATCTGCCCATTGGGTGCAGCATTGGCGATTCCTTCGCGGTTACGCCTGTTTGATTGGTTGTATCGTCGTAAAGAGTGCGGCCAACCCTGCAAGCTGTGTGCAAATGAATGTGAGATTCAGGCGATTCATCCTGATGGCACCATCAATGCTAACGAGTGCCATCACTGTCTGGATTGCCAGATGACCTATCACAACCATGATAAGTGTCCTCCACTTGTAGTGAAAAAACGTAAAGCGCAAAAAGCGGCGCTGGTTCAAAACCACATACCGAGTATAGATATTACTGATTCTGTAAAAACCTGATCAGTGAACTAACAAACATCGAAAAATAATTGTTTCGGAGAAAATAAATGATTAATCCTAAAGATAAAGATCTACCCGTGATTGATACAGAAGACCGCAATGCCAGTGAGCATGTAAAATTGAGCCGTCGTCTGTTTCTGGGTGGTTCAGCTGCGTTAGTGGGTGCAGCCGGTGTCGGTTTTGGCTCGACAATGATGCCCTCCGTCGCTCACGCATCCTCAGATGCCAAGCATACCGTAGGTCCGGGTGAATTAGATGAGTACTACGGTTTTTGGAGTGGTGGTCATCAGGGTGAAGTGCGTGTTTTGGGCTTGCCTTCAATGCGTGAGTTGATGCGAATCCCTGTTTTCAATGTTGATAGTGCTACCGGTTGGGGTATCACCAATGAGTCTAAAGCTGTTTTGGGTGAAAACGCACCGTTGAATGGTGACTGTCATCACCCTCATATGTCCATGACCGATGGTCATTATGATAGTAAATATCTTTTCATCAACGATAAGGCAAACACCCGTGTAGCCCGTATCCGCGTTGATATTATGAAAACTGATAAGATCACGACTATACCTAACTGCCAAGCAATTCATGGCTTGCGTGTACAGAAAGTGCCTTTTACCAAGTATGTCTTCGCTAATGCCGAATTCCGTATGCCGCATCCGAATAATGGCACCAATATGGACGACATTGCAGGTTACTACACGCTGTTTAACGGCCTGAATGCTGAGACCATGGAAGTAGATTGGCAGATTATCGTAGACGGGAACCTTGATAACACTGATGCGGATTACACCGGTAAGTATGCATTCTCTACGTGTTATAACTCTGAAGGTGCAGTCGATCTGGCAGGCTCTATGCGTAATGAGCGTGATCACTTGGTTATTTTCAATATTGAGCGTATCGAAGCCGCAGTGAAAGCTGGCAAGTTCCAAACATTGGGTGACTCTGAAGTGCCTGTATTGGATGGTCGTAAAGGTTCTGAGCTGACTCGCTATGTACCTGTTCCAAAGAACCCGCATGGTATCAATACGTCACCGGATGGTAAGTACGCAGTAGCGAATGGCAAGTTATCCCCAACCGTTACCGTATTCCAACTGGATAAATTTGATGCATTGTTTGACGATGCGATTGAACCGCGTGATACGGTTGTCGCTGAAGTTGAGCTGGGCCTGGGGCCATTGCATACAGCGTTTGATGGTAAAGGAAATGCCTTTACCACTTTGTTTATCGATAGCCAGATCTGTAAGTGGAATGTCGATAAAGCGATTGCTGCGTACAAGGGTGACAAAGTTGATTACATCCTGCAGAAGCTGGATGTGCATTATCAGCCAGGTCACAACCATACTTCGATGGGTGAAACCCGTGATGCGGATGGTCAATACCTTGTGTCTTTGCAGAAATTTTCGAAAGACCGTTTCTTGCCGTGTGGGCCGCTACATCCCGAGAACGATCAACTGATCGATATTTCCGGTGATGAGATGAAGTTGATTCACGATGGGCCTGCTTTTGCAGAGCCGCATGACTGTATCATTGTTCACCGCTCGAAAGTTAAGACGCGTAAGCTGTATGACCGTAAGGATCCTACTTTCGCGATGACGGTTGATATGGCGAAGAAAGATGGCGTGACACTTGAAACCGATAATAAAGTGATTCGTGACGGTAACAAGGTACGTGTTTATATGACATCGGTAGCGCCAGCCTATGGCATGAATGAGTTTAAAGTGAAACAGGGAGATGAAGTGACAGTTGTCATTACTAACCTGGATCAGATCGAAGATGTATCGCATGGTTTCTGTGTGGTAAATCACGGTGTGCAGATGGAAATCAGCCCGCAGCAAACAGCGTCGGTTACCTTTATGGCTAATGATGTCGGTGTGCACTGGTATTACTGTAACTGGTTCTGTCATGCGCTTCATATGGAAATGCGTGGTCGTATGCTGGTTGAAAAAGCCTGATCTACCTTGCGGGAAAGCCTGACTTTCCCGTAATTTCCAACAGAAGCCAGCCGTTTTTCGTCTGGCTTTTGTTGTCTTACGGTAAGTCATAGGGGGAATGGGATGAGATTAGGGCACAACTTTATTCTTGTAGTGCTGGTTCAGCTTTGTATGCTGACAGTCGTCAGTGCAGATGTACGTGTTGTGACTCCCTCTTATGGCCTTCAGGTTGCCATTGATGGCGCACAGCCGGGCGACCAGCTGCTGCTGGATGCCGGCCGATATATTGGCAACTTTACGGTTGATAAGCCGCTGATTCTGACGGGTAAGTCCGGTGCGGTTATTGATGCCAATGGTACAGGTCATGCGATTGTAGTTGAGGCACCGGATGTTCGCATTGAGTCGTTGCAGATACGCAACTGGGGCGCTGATTTGACGGAGATGGATTCCGCAGTGTTTGTGAAGAAACAAGCAGCCAGAACACACATTTTGAATAACTATCTGGTAGGCGATACGTTCGGTATTTGGGTGGACGGTACCCAGCAAGTACTGATTAAAGCAAACCGCATAGAAGGTAATTTACAGGTTCGATCACAGGATCGTGGGAATGGGATTCATCTTTTTAATGTCGGCAAGGCGCGGGTTGAAGGCAACGAAGTGTGGCATACCCGTGATGGTATCTATATTGATACCAGTAATAACAATGAACTGATCGGCAACTATCTGCACGACTTACGATATGGCGTGCACTATATGTATTCTTATCACAACCTGGTGTCGGCTAACCGCACGGTTAATACCCGTACCGGTTATGCATTGATGCAATCAAAGTTTCTGACGGTTACCAATAATATTTCAGAGAATGATTCCAACTACGGAATATTGATGAATTTCATTACGCAATCGACACTTGAAAATAATCGAGTGTCGGGCGTGCAGAATAACCGGTCCACGAGCGGGTCTTCTGTAACTGAAGGTAAAGCTCTGTTTATTTATAACTCGTTGTTTAACCAGATACGCGGCAATCATTTTTCAGACAGTGATTTAGGTGTGCATATGACCGCCGGATCCGAAGACAATATTTTTACCGCTAATGCGTTTGTGAATAACCGCGAGCAGGTTAAATATGTCGCTACGCGCCAGCAGAATTGGTCTCACGAAGGGGTAGGGAATTATTGGAGTGACTACCTCGGATGGGATATGGATGCCGATGGCATCGGTGATACACAATATGAACCGACAGATGGAGTTGATCGTCTGTTATGGAAATTTCCTGCTGCCAAGGTGCTGTTGAATAGTCCGGCAGTTGAGACAATTCGTTGGGTACAGCGGCAGTTCCCGGTGCTTAAGGCACAGGGCGTTGTTGATACCCATCCTTTGATGCAAATGCCAGAAAATTTATCGCCTTCAACGGCCAGCGATGCGGCAGTGACGGAAAAGATTGATGACAAACATAGTTGAGTTAAGCGGTGTAGAGAAACGCTATCAGGGGGTGCATGCTCTGCAACCGTTGAATCTGGTGTTGCAGCAGGGTGAAGTGCTGGGCTTGTTTGGGCATAACGGTGCAGGTAAAACCACCACCATTAAATTGATTCTCGGATTGATTAAAGCCAGTGCGGGCTCGGTACGTGTGTTTGGCCAGGATCCGACACTATCTGAGGCAAGGCGGGAGCGCCATCAGCTAGGCTTTCTCCAGGAAAATGTCAGCTTCTATGAGCAGTTAACTGGTCTGGAAGTGCTGCGTTACTTCGCTCGTCTTAAAGGTATTCAGGTATCGGAATGTCATCGCTTGCTTGAACAGGTTGGCTTGAAGGTAGCGGCTGGCCGACGCGTTAAAACCTATTCAAAAGGGATGCGTCAACGGCTTGGCCTGGCTCAGGCATTGTTGGGAAACCCTAAATTGCTGTTGTTGGATGAACCCACTGTCGGATTAGATCCGTTGGCGACTCAGGATTTTTATCATCGTATTGCTCAGCTTAAAGAGCAGGGTTGTACGGTGGTTCTTTGTTCTCATGTGCTGCCTGGCGTAGAGAAATATATCGATCGGGCCATGATTATGGGCAAGGGCGCCGTGTTGGCTCAGGGGAGTTTGAATGCTTTGCGTCAGCAGGCTGAGTTACCGCTCACGCTGAATGTGAAAGGTACTGACCTGCAGTTACCACAAGATCTGCAATCGCGTGCGATCGCGTTAGCGGATGGTGTCAGTTTGAAACTCTCTTTAGAGGAAAAAATGCCAGTCATGCAGCATATGCTGGCGCAAGCCGGTGTGACTGACATTGACCTGCATTTACCCTCGCTTGAGGATCTTTATACCCACTATACCCGTACCTGTGTGGGTCCTGAGATGGAGGGCATACTATGAGCCCAATCATTACCGTTGCAGCAAAAGAGTTTCGTGATGGTTTACGTAACCGTTGGGTGCTTTCCATCGCTGTGATTTTTGCTGTATTGGCTACGGGCTTAGCCTATTTTGGCTCAGCGGCTGCAGGGCAAGTCGGCTTTACGTCGTTATCTACCACCATTATCAGCCTCGCGAGTCTGGCTGTTTTTATTATTCCACTGATCGCGCTGATGCTGGCCTACGACGGTATCGTAGGTGAAGATGAAAGCGGCACCTTGTTGTTGCTACTCACTTATCCATTATCACGTTGGCAGCTTCTGTGCGGCAAAATGCTCGGCCACGGCGCTATTATGGCGTTTTCTACCTTAGTGGGCTTCGGCTCTGCTGCGTTGATCATGGGGTTGTTTGCACCGGATATCAGTTGGGCGGCGTTAGTCGTTCCCTTTAGTTTGTTTATTCTGTCTGCCATTTTGCTGGGCTGGATCTTTATTGCATTCGCCTATGTGATTAGTGTCAGTGTGACCGAAAAATCGAAAGCGGCAGGTTTGGCATTGGTTGTCTGGTTTTTGTTCGTGCTGGTGTTTGATCTGGGCCTGTTGGGCTTGCTCGTGGGTACGCAAGGCGACGTGGACGCTGAACTGTTTCCCTATTTGCTGCTGTTGAATCCAACCGATATCTTTCGGCTGGTGAATATTACCTACTTTGCTGATCAGCAATTAAGTGGCTTGATGGCTATCGCTGAGCATGTGCGCTTGTCGACTACTTCATTGTTAATCAGTTTGCTGGTCTGGCTGTCAGTACCCGTCGTATTGGCGCTGGCGTTATTTAACAGGAGAACATTGTGAAGCGCTTTTTCGATATGCACATCCCGGCTGTACTATTGGTATTGGCTGTTTTCGGCTTAACAGGATGTAATGAGGGTTCGGCAGAAAAGGTGATGGCGCAGAAGGCGATGGCCATTGAAAGTGCGGATGAGTGCCACCTTTGCGGCATGTTAATTGCGCGCTTTCCGGGCCCTAAAGGCCAGGTATACGAGCGTGGTATAAAGCAAAACATGAAGTTTTGCTCAACGCGGGATATGTTTGCTTATGCACTTGATCCTGAGCATAAACATAATATCCAGTCTGTGTTTGTACATGATATGGCGGTTAATCCGTGGGATGAGCCCGGTGAAGATACTTATATCGACGCTCGCGAAGCTTGGTTTGTTGTCGGATCGACTAAAAAAGGTGCGATGGGGCCAACACTGGGAAGCTTTAAAACGAAAGAAAGTGCCGAATCTTTTGCAAAAGAGTTTGGTGGTGAGCTGAAGCGCTTTGATGAGCTGATACTTAATATTATCTGAGCATGACACAAGCCGCTGTATTATGGCTGAGGCTTATAACGGGCCGCACTGATAATACTGATTAAGTGGATGACAGCGGCAATGATGGCGGGAAATATCAGAAAATACATGGCGTATCCCGCTGCGGTGGTAAGAAAAAAGAAAAATGCGGCAAGTAAGCGTCCTTGTACCAAGTGCCCCAGTCCCGGAATAAAAATGTTACACAAAGCGGCTATTACATTGCCTGCGCTGCCTTGTTCGCTCATGAAATCATCCTCCTGTTAATCCAGCAAAAGAGGGTGCGTTATTCTTACCTGTCTGTCAATAATCAAGCTGAAACACATCGATTATCAGTAGCGTTGTTTTTGTAAGGGCTTAAAAAGAAAGCATTGATCTTATTTCAATACGGATGCTGAATTGGTATAGAAAGCGTTAGCGGCTTTTAAAAGTCTTATAAAATAAGCATTTTTGTTTAGAGCCCCCTATAGTATCTCACTCCAAAGTTTGGCTATACTGAATATATTCTGAACTGAATGATGAACGGATTCATATGGACATTAGGAAGATGAAGTGTTTAATCCTTGATGACAGCAAGGCCATTACCGGATTGCTGCAGTTGATCATTATGGATGAACTGGGTGCAGCGGAAGCATTTGTTGCTAATAATGTGGCCGATGCACTGGTCTTACTAGAAAATAATCCCGCCTCTATTGATGTTGTTTTCTGCGACCTGAATTTGCCCGATGTTGATGGAGTAGCTTTTTTACGCATGCTGGCAGAGAGAGGCTTTCAGGGTTATATCGTTATTGTCAGTTCAGTCTCTCATCGTGTGCTCAAGTCTGTAGAACATCTGGTGCGTAATCATCGCCTGAAATTTTTAGGCACTATTATTAAACCTATCTCTCCTCAGTCGGTTGTTCAGTTACTGCAGAGTATCGGCAGTCATGGCGCAGTAAAACCTCCCGCTGCTGTTAAAGAGATATTAACCGTACCCGAGTTAATCGATGCGTTAGAAATGGGCTATTTTGAGTGTTACTATCAGCCCCAGGTGTGTGCGATGACACGCAATGTTGTTGGCTTTGAAGCACTTTCCAGACTAAAGAGTCCCAGGAGAGATCTGGTTTTTCCCGATGATTTTATCGCTTTAATGGAACAACATAGTTTGATTCTTCGCCTGACGAAAGATCAAATTATTACTGTCTTCAAACAATGGCAAATATGGCATCAGCAGGGTCATTGCTATCGTATTGCTATCAATATCTCTGCGTTGTTACTCAATGACCTGGAGCTTCCGGGCTTTATTCTTGAACAGATAAATAAATACGGCATTACACCTACTCTGGTGACGCTTGAAATAACCGAGTCCTGTTTAAATGAAGACCGTATCAAGGCTCTGGAAGTGCTAAGCCGTCTTTCGATGTATGGGATTAATCTATCGATTGATGATTTTGGTACCGGTTACTCTTCTATTGAGCGTCTGCAGAGTTTGCCTTTCAATGAGGTGAAAATTGACCGCTTATTTGTACAAAATGCTGTTGCCTCTGAAAGTGAAAGACCTGTGCTTGATTCGATGATAGGCATGGCTAATCGTTTAGGGCTGCGAGTGGTTCTTGAAGGGGTAGAAACGCTGGCACATTGGCAAATGGTTTGCCACTCGGGTTGTGATAGCTTCCAGGGGTATTTCATCGCTAAACCGATGAGCGTTGATAAGCTTGAAAAGTGGCTACGTGATTGGGATAAAATGACTCACTAAAATAATGATCAAATTTAGCGTATCGTTAGGGTTGGGTGTTAGTATTATCTGAGCTTTTCAAGCGTCATTAATTATTATCAGCTATGTTATTAGTCAATTGATATCCATATATCTGTAGTCGGAGCGTTTTGTGTCAAAATTAGCATCTACCCTTCAGGGTGAAGAGCAGCTAAGTGTCCTGATGGCGCGTCAGCCCATTTTTTCAAAAAGTCAGGATGTAGTTGCCTTTGAATTGCTCTTTCGTGGTCAAGAAGGTTCAGATTTACGGGCGATTAGAGATGATATAGCTACTTTTGATGTGGTCATGAATACCTACGCTAATATCGTGGCAGAGAAAGGCAGTAAAAGGCTACCCTGCTATCTTAAAATTACCGACAAAGTCCTCCTCGGTGATAGTTTACCTGAATTACCCCCTACGTTGTTTTCGCTGGAAATACTCGGTCGTTCTGACATAACGCCTTTGTTTATAGCAAAAGTGAAAGAGTTTTCGCACAAAGGTTATCGAATCGTTTTAGCTGATTATGATCCTGAGGATTCCCGTTTCGATCCGCTGTTAAACGTTATTCATGTTCTGAAACTGGATATTCAGCGACTGGGTTTATCTCAATTGCCCAAAATCATCCACAAGCTTAAGCCTTATCAGTTGGATTTACTGGCGGATAAAGTAGAAACCAAAGACGAGTTTCGTCAATGTCTCGAAATGGGCTTTTCTTTATATCAAGGCTACTTCCTCAGTCGTCCGGTAGCGGTAAAAGGGAAAAAAATCGGCACTAGTAAAGTCTTATTGTTGCAACTGTTAGGTGAGCTTCAGCAGGAAAGTGCTACAGGCGCTTCGCTTGAAGGGATTGCTATTAATGACCCTGCGTTGACGTATAAGATTTTAAAAGTCGTGAACTCGGCCGCTTTTCATGTGCCACGTGAGATCAACTCTCTTTCCCATGCGATCACCTTATTGGGCATGGAACAAATACGTCGCTGGATTCTGTTGTTTTTGACGACCTCTGAAGATGGAAAACCGAATGAGCTGACACGCAGTATGCTTATCCGGGGAAGAATGTGTGAGTTGCTGGCTGAGCTGATGGGCCGGGAATCTTCGATGAACTACTTCATTGTAGGTTTGCTTTCGCAATTGGATGCCATGTTTGATATTGAAATGCAGGAACTGTTACAGGAAGTACCTCTGAGTCATGAGCTTAAAAATGCGTTGTTGCATTATTCAGGCTCGATGGGTGAAACGCTCCAGGATGTGGAGAATTATGAGCGAGGCCAGTTTGATCAGTTACATGGACAGATTGACCGTCCTTTGTATGAAGTTGCCTATCGCCACAGTTTGAAATGGTCTGAGCAAGTTATGAATGCGCTGCAAAGTTAACATTCACCCCAACTAGGTTCAGTCTACCGCTGGTACTTATCAGAATAAGGAGCGCAGTGGGTGAAACGTTTAACCGTCTTATTATTGTTTCCGGTCTCTTTATTACTGGTTTACATTTTACTGGTTGAACAGTTCTGGCTGCCTGGTGTGTACAACAAAGTTCTCGAAGAGAAAGTTGCCGAGGTTAACCGTAGCGCTTATTTGATCGGTGAAGCCATTAAAATATCCCCTTCTAGCGCCAACACATTGATCTCTTCTATGGATATTGATGCAGGGGAGGGTATGTATTGGCGAACTATTTTTTTAGTCGACCCGAACTCATCTGATAATCACATAGTCCCTCCGCTTGGGTATGGCAGTAGTGCTCATCTTATTCATTACCCTATTGAAGGTAGCGCTCTGCAGTTGGCGGCCTGGATTAACGTGGATGCAATATTTCTTCAGTTAGAAAATCAGGTTCGCCCTTATGTAATGATCTCGATTGTTCTGGTATGTGTGTTGTTTTTACTGATGTTGTTGTTGCAACATCGGCTGTTATTAACACCGATAAGGCAGTTAGTGCTTGCTTCAGAGCAGATAAGGACGGGGGGTACTGATTATCCTCTTCCCCGGATTGCAAAAGGTTCTGTATTGGCACCGCTCTTCTCCACCTTTATTACAATGCGGCAATCGTTGGCAGAACAAGAGTTGCAAAGTAAAACCGAAATCAAAGCCCTTGTTTCTGCTAAAGAGCGCTTTAAAGAATCACATCAGATCGCACGATTAGGTTGTTGGGAGTGGCGCCTTTCTGATGATCTTTTTTGGTGCTCAGAGAGTGTAAAAAATATTTTATCGATTACAGATAAGCAGCTTCTGAGTGTAGACAGCTTTGTCTCAGGTGTGCATCCGGCTGATCGCGATAAGGTATTAACACAACTGAAGAAAATGAAAGATGAGGCACGGCCGATCAATATTTATTACCGCGTGGTAGCTCCGGCGGAGCCTGTTTCATCGCTGCCTTTTTCATCAGGAGCTATCCGCCATGTTCAGCTTTTGAGTGATGTCTCGGTCAATCAAAACGGAGAAACTACCCGGATTTATGGAACGTGTCAGGATATTACTGAACATAAAAATATTGAAGCATTACTGAAAAAACTGTCCAGCGCTATCACGCATGCAGGATCCAGTGTGATGATTACGGATGTTATCGGTACGATTGAATATGTGAACCCTATGTTTACTGAGACCACAGGCTACACGTTTGAAGAGGTAGTGGGTCAGCAGGCAGAGTTGTTGAGCCGAAAATGGATCAGCGCTGATTTTTATGATTCATTATGGCAATCACTCCTTTCTGGTCAGCATTGGCGCGGGGAGTTGCAAAGCAGAAAGAAGAATAGCGGCACTTTCTGGTCTCAGGTATCGATTTCCCCTATTAATGATGACGACGGTGAGCTGGCGCACTATGTCATCGTGAGTGAAGATGTGACGAATCTGAAAGTTGCGCATGCGCGCATGGAGCGCTTGGCTTTATATGATGAGCTGACGGGTTTGCCTAACAGGCGCTTTTTTTTCAGCGAGCTTTCAAGGCTGTTTGCTCAAGATGTGATGGAATACCCGGCGGTTGTGATGTTGCTGGATCTTGATTATTTTAAAACCATTAACGATACGCAAGGGCACGGTGCCGGCGATCTGCTGCTCGTCGAAGTCGCTCAGCGCTTAATTGATTGTCTGAGTAACAGTGATATTGCAGTACGCTTAGGCGGGGATGAATTCGCCATATTAATAAATCCGGTGCTGGCTGTTGAGCATGTCGAATTGGTGGCTGAAAATATTTTGAAAGAAATAGCCCGGCCATTTCATATAAATGAGCATGAACTGCAGATCAGTACCAGCCTCGGATTGGCATGGTTACCCAAAGATGGTGATTCGCCGGAGGTGCTGCTCAAGCACGCGGATCTGGCGATGTCCCAGGCAAAGGAGAAGGGGCGTAACCAATACCGTTTCTTTACAGAAAGCCTGCATGATCAGCTTCAGGCTTATATTAGCTTTTCCAGAGAGATGCCTAAGGCGCTGGATGCGCATAACTTCACATTACTTTATCAACCTCAGATCGATCTGAAGTCAGGAGCCATCTGCAGTGTCGAGGCATTGGTTCGCTGGAATCATCCGGAGTTGGGCGTTATCTCGCCACAGGACTTTATTCCCGTTGCTGAAGAGACCGGTTTTATTGTGCCGCTGGGGCGCTGGGTGCTGCAAGCGGCCTGCAAGACTATTAAATACCTTGCGCAGCACCGCATGTCGCATATAAAGATCGCTATTAACTTATCCCCCCGACAGTTTCGTGACCCGAATCTACTGGTCATGGTTCGCCAGGTGATAGAGGAGTATGAAATTGACCCGACCTGCATGGAGCTGGAAATTACAGAGTCGTTACTGCTGCATGATATTGGTTTGGCCATTGATACGCTAAAAGAACTACAGACCTTGGGCATTACTATTGCTATTGATGACTTCGGCATTGGTTATTCATCATTTAATTACCTGAAGACGTTACCCATCAACGTACTGAAGATTGATCGGGAGTTTATAAAAGATATTCCCGATCATCTGGATGATATGGAAATCACCGCCGCCATGATTTCGATGGCCCATCGCTTAAATATGAGTGTCGTAGCAGAAGGGATCGAAACCGAGGTGCAGCGGGCATTTCTTCAGGAGCATTATTGCGATGTAGGGCAAGGCTACTTGTTTAGTCATCCTGTTGTGTTAAACGATTTATTGGTGCTGCTAACGGAGGAAAGAGATCAGTGATGGACTGGTTGCCGGACGGGCTCGGCCAGTTTGACTTGTGGGTGTTAGTCAGTATGAGTGCCTTTACATCCATGATGACGGCTGCGGTAGGGATTGGCGGAGGTGTGTTGTTATTAGCCATTATGGCGCAAATTTTACCCGTGCAGGCCTTGATTCCAGTGCATGGATTGGTGCAATTAGGCTCCAATGGTAACCGGGCTTATATGACGCGCCAGCATATAGACTGGAAAATGAGCCGTTTGTTTATTCTGGGAGTCGTTGTCGGCGCGGTGATTTCTGTTTGGATAGTTATTCAATTACCGTTAGATGTTATTCGCTTAAGTGTGGCGTTTTTTATCTTGTTTTTAATCTGGGGGCCAAAGCCAAAAGCCGTTACTCTGTCAAACGTAAAGCTGGTTATTGCGGGTGGGGTGACAACTATTATATCTGCCTTTGTCGGTGCCACCGGTCCGCTCGTGGCTGCTTTCGTACATCGCCAGAATATGGACAAATTGCCGACAGTTGCTACTTTTGCCGCCTGTATGTCGTTTCAGCATATGTTAAAAGCCATGGTTTTCTTAACGGTCGGATTCGCTTTTCAGGACTGGTTTTTCGTGATCGTATTAATGATTATTAGTGGGGCGGTGGGTACCTGGGTAGGTTTGCATCTGCTGAAAAGTCTGTCTGCTGATCTGTTTAAGCAACTGTTTAGCTGGGTTGTAACTGCTTTAGCCTTGCGTTTATGTTGGCAGGTTTTCTTTTAGGGTAGTGTATCGGTAGCGATCAACGAAAAAACCCGCATATGAATGCGGGTTTTTTGATAGGGCTGTAGAGAGTTTACTCCAGCATGCTTAAATCACGCACCGCACCTTTGTCAGCAGATGTCGCCAGCAAGGCATAGGCTTTAAGCGCCGCCGACACTTTACGTGGACGTGCTTCAACAGGTTTCCAGCCAGCTTTGCCTTTGGCATCCATAGCAGCACGACGTTTGGCGAGTTCTTCATCAGAAACCAGCAAGTTAATCGTACGGTTTGGAATATCGATAAGAATTTTATCGCCGTTTTCAACCAAGCCTATCGCACCGCCTGCTGCAGCTTCAGGGGAGACATGTCCAATCGACAGACCCGAGGTACCGCCTGAAAAGCGTCCGTCGGTCAGTAATGCGCAGGCTTTGCCGAGGCCTTTGGACTTGATGTAAGACGTCGGATAGAGCATTTCCTGCATACCCGGACCGCCTTTAGGGCCTTCGTATCGTACGATAATGATGTCACCAGGCTTAACCTTGTCAGCCAGAATATTAGCCACCGCTTCGTCTTGTGACTCGGTGACGTGCGCCGAGCCTTCAAAGACCAGAATCGAGTCGTCTACGCCGGCAGTTTTCACAACACAGCCATCCAGTGCAATGTTGCCTGTTAGAACGGCAAGTCCGCCTTCCAGAGAGTAGGCATGTTCAAGTGAGCGAATGCAGCCGTTTTCGCGATCACCGTCCAGTGTTGGCCAGCGGGTTGATTGGCTGAAGGCTGTTTGGGTGGGTATGCCTGCCGGGCCTGCTTTGAAGAAGTTAATAACTTCTGCTGATGGGTTACGCATGATATCCCACTTTTCCAGACCTTCCCGCAAGGTGTTGCTATGTATTGTTGGGATGTCCGTATGGAGTTTACCTGCGCGCTCCAATTCACCTAATATTGCAAAGATACCGCCCGCACGATGCACATCTTCAACATGATAGAGTGGTGAGTTGGGGGCGACTTTACATAGCTGTGGGACAGTATGAGAAAGTCGGTCAATATCAGCCATTGTAAAATCTATTTCGGCTTCTTGAGCAATAGCGAGCAAATGAAGAATAGTATTGGTCGATCCGCCCATGGAAATATCCAGCGTCATCGCGTTTTCAAAGGCTTTGAAGTTGCCAATGTTACGCGGAAGAACCGATTCGTCATCCTGCTCATAATAACGTTTTGCTAACTCGACAATACGCTCACCCGCCTCTTCAAACAGACGGCGACGGTCACTGTGCGTTGCCAGAGTGGTGCCATTTCCGGGTAAAGATAGTCCCAGGGCTTCTGTGAGGCAGTTCATAGAGTTGGCGGTAAACATCCCGGAGCATGAACCGCAGGTAGGGCAGGCCGAGCGCTCATACTCTGCGACCTTCTCGTCAGAGGCGGTATCATCAACGGCGATGACCATTGCATCAACCAGATCCAGCTTGTGTTCTGAAAGCTTGGTCTTACCGGCTTCCATCGGGCCACCGGAGACAAAAATAACCGGGATGTTAAGACGCATGCCGGCCATCAGCATCCCGGGGGTGATCTTGTCACAGTTAGAGATACAGACAAGCGCATCGGCGCAGTGGGCGTTGACCATGTACTCAACGGAGTCGGCAATAATGTCACGTGACGGTAGCGAATACAGCATACCGTCATGACCCATGGCGATTCCGTCATCAACGGCGATTGTGTTGAATTCTTTAGCAACGCCACCCGCTTTTTCGATTTCACGTGCAACCAGCTGTCCCATATCTTTTAGATGGACATGCCCGGGCACAAACTGGGTAAATGAGTTGGAAACGGCAATGATAGGCTTATGAAAATCGTCGTCTTTCATGCCGGTGGCACGCCATAAAGCACGGGCACCAGCCATATTACGACCCGCAGTAGAGGTCTTAGAGCGATAAACGGGCATGGATAAATCTCTCTGTCAGTTGTTGATTATATTAGTCGGGAATTATATCAGAAACTCAGGTCAGATAGAGAATGCCGGAATAGTAAATTGAGAGAAGTGAAGAGGATCTCAAAAAAGAAGGTAAAGCATAGCCGTATCTTTTATTACGAGAGAAAAGCTGGGATAGTCTTATCTGAATGGTCTTATCTATATGAACTGAGAATAATGATGTCTGATATAAAGTCTGAGCGCAAAAAAATAGGTTCTGATAAGTGGTTACGGATATTAATGAAAGCCGGTATTCCGCTAGCCGTTATTAGTTTGGGCAGCTTGTGGCTCGGTCATCTGTTGGCTAATCCCGCGTTTGGCAAGGTGTTTCTGCTGACCTTGCCTGTCACGCTTCTGATCGGCTTTACTTATAATATCCGCTACGTCATGTTGGCGGTTCGCCGGCAGCGCCAATCATCAGCTGATGAGTGATTTTTTTCAAGCCCTTCCTTTTATTGATAACCTCAATAGCCTGCAAATAGAACGGCTGCACAATGCTCAGCTGCTGACGATGGAAGAAGGGAGCGTCGTCTTGCGCCAGGGAGATGCATGTAAAGGTTTCCTGATTCTTGTTGACGGCTGTATCAGGGTTTTTGGTCGGTCGACTCAGGGAAAAGAGCTGGAGATGTATCGTATTGAGCAGATGGGAACCTGTGTGCTCAGTACCTCTTGCCTGCTGGCGGGTAACACTTATCCGGCAGAAGCGGTGGTTGAAGAGGATGCGACGTTCTTTTTACTGAGTGCTGATGATTTTACATACCTTCTGTCTGAATCAGCCGCTTTTCGTAGTTTTGTTTTCGATTCATACGCGCAACGTCTGAGTAATTTATTGATGCTGGTCCAGTCGATTGCATTTGAGAGAATTGAAACACGTTTGGCACGCTATCTACTTCATGAGGGACGCAGAAGTCTGGTGTTATCCTTATCGCATCAGCAGATCGCTGACGCGCTGGGCACCGCGAGAGAGGTAGTGAGCCGGCATTTGAAGCTGATGGAGCAGCAGGGGTGGTTGTCGCTTTCCCGTGGACAAATATTGTTATTAGCGCCCTCTGCGATGGAGGTTTATTTAGAACAACAGCTCTGAATGTGACTTTTGTCACTGTGTTTGCCTTCGCTAAGGGGCAAAATCCATTGATAACGTTAAAACACAGTTGGAGATACGGTCATGGAAAAAAATATTGGCTCTGTAGATAAAGTTATACGCATTTTGATCGGGTTGGTTTTGATTGCTTTGGTTTTTGTAGGGCCTCAAACCCCGTGGGGATGGATTGGTGTTCCGGTTATTCTGATCGCATTAGTGGGTACCTGTCCTCTCTATAAGATCATTGGTGTGAGTACTTGTAAAAAGTAGTAACAGGTTCGCAAGTGAAAAAAATAAATAGGCCGACCACACTCCACCGCCTTATGTCAGGCTAGTGGCCGGCTTATTGTTTAATCGATGTTATTAACTATTCGTTAATGCTTATGGGATACAATCTGCTTCTTAGTCGCGTCGAAATAAACTGTTAATAATAATAATTTTCAGACCTGATTTTTTGTCTTGCTTTAGCTACGCTTTGATATACTACGGCATTGTTTTTCATTTTTCGATAAAACTGTGCTGACTATCTTTAGAGGCTAAACTCAAAAGGGTTACCATAATGCCTAATACCCGCAACACTTCATTACTCAAGCATTTGCTGAGATGGATGATGTTATTAACAGTGCTTAGTTGCGCTGCCTTAGCTTCAGACGCTCCTGATACTGTTGTAATGAGTGAAGCCATCGAAATAGCTAAAAAGGCAGTCGGTGGAGAAGTGGTAAAGGCTGATACACTCACGCTGGAAACAGGCTTGGCATATCGTATCCGTTTAGTTAACAATGGGCATGTAAAAGAGGTGTTGGTTGATGCAACCAGCGGTGAGCTGTTATCCCCGTAAAATCAGGAGCGTTATATGAAACTTTTGGTGGTAGAAGATGATGCGGATTTGCGTCGTCAACTGGTCAGTGGGCTGGAGTCCAATGGATATACTGTAGAAGAAACGGCCGATGGGCAGGAGGCTCTCTACCTGGGAACTGAATTTTCTTATGATCTGGCGATTGTTGATTTGGGTTTGCCGTCCTTGTCTGGCGTTGATCTGATAAAAAAATGGCGTGCTAATGAGCGTAACTTTCCTATTCTTATTTTGACCGCACGTAGTGATTGGCAGGATAAGGTAGAAGGTTTAGAAGCCGGTGCTGATGACTTTCTGGTGAAACCATTTCATATGGAAGAGTTGATGGCTCGCCTGAATGCACTGCTGCGCAGAGCGGCAGGTCACGCAAAACCGGTGTTGGAATTCGGCGCCTTGAGCCTGGATACTGTTGGGCGTGTCGTTTCATGTGACTCCCGGCCAGTTAAGTTGACCAGTTATGAATACCGCACGTTAGAGTATCTGATGCTCAATGCAGGAAAAACGGTTTCGAAGTCTGAGTTAACTGAGCATCTTTACCATCAGGATTTTGATAGGGATAGTAATGTTCTTGAAGTATTTATCCGGCGCCTTCGTCAGAAACTTGACCCCGAGCAGAAACTCCAGCCGATTACGACTGTACGAGGCTTGGGGTACAGGTTCGATCTGCCATCCTCTTAATATGCAATGAAGAAGTCTTCTGCTGGTCTGGCATCCAGGTCTCTTAAGGCGAGGCTTCTTTTCGCATCATTTATTCTGCTGCCCATGATAATTGGTGTGGCAGGTTATGCGTTACAAAATTCATTTGCTTACAGCCTTCAAGCGTCATTGGAGAAACGTCTGCGTTTGCAGGTATACCTGATGATAGGCGCGGCGGAGATGCAGGATGGCAAACTGGCTATCCCTGAAACGCAGCATCAACTGCGTCAAGGAGACGAAACTTTCGGATTTATTCATACCCATTTGGGGCTGCTTCAGTGGGAATCGACCAATGCCCATGAGTTGAGTGATAAAGTCCGGGACTCGGTTGCCGCTACCCGCATACGAATCGGCGACACTCGCTTTATATATTTTGAAGATGAAAACCTCTATCTCTATCAGTACCCTCTGCAATGGGAGAGCGGCGGGATGGCGCGTCGTTACCTGTTTTCTATTGTTGAAAATGGGGCGCAACTGTCGGCTGAGCTGAACGCTTATCGAACGCAATTATGGGGATGGTTATTTGCTGTCACCGTATTGGCGCTGATGCTGCAAACGTTAATAACACGCTGGGGGTTGAAGCCCTTAAGTGCGTTAGTCGAGGATCTGCACAATATTGAACGTGGTTATTCGACCCGCCTGGCGGGTTATTATCCCGAAGAGGTGCAGGGCGTAACCGATAGCCTTAATCACTTGCTGCACACTGAGCGGAATCAGCGGGAGCGTTACCGGAATACTCTCGGGGATTTGGCGCATAGTTTGAAAACCCCTCTGGCCGTTATCCGAGGCGCGGGGAACGAACAGATGCTCTACGATGGTTATCGTAATGTCGTGGAGGATCAGGTAAGGAGGATGGATCAGATTGTACAGTACCAGTTGGCACGTGCGGTTCGAAGTCAAACGAATACGATCGCTAAGGCAACCCCGCTAGCGCCTGTTATCAAGCGGATTACGTCTGCTTTGGCTAAAGTGTACCGGGAAAAGAATGTGGATGTCAGTTTGCTGCTGGATGAAACGGCGCTGTTTGGTGCTGATGAGCGTGACATGATGGAGTTGCTCGGTAATATGCTTGAAAATGCTTTTAAGTATAGCCATTCTGCTGTGCGGGTCTCATTGACTAAAGAGGCTGACTGGGTGCAATTAGATATTGAAGATGACGGGCCGGGCGTTTCACGGGAGATGCGGCATGTCATATTGCAACGTGGTGCCAGAGTAGATACGTCGGCGGCGCCGGGGCAGGGAATAGGACTGACCGTCGCTGTTGATATTCTCAGTAGCTATGACGGTCAGTTAGAAGTAAGTGAGTCCTCACTAGGTGGTGCCCGATTCAAAATAATATTGCCTATTGGCTGATCAAAGCACTTTGCTGAAAACTTTAGAGTTTCTCTGATAGTTATAGAGTGCCTGTTTTTTGCCGGGTAGCTTTGCTAGCTGCATTTCTGCAAAACCATGCTCAATAAACCAGTGGGCTGTTCTGGTGGTTAATACGAACAGATACTCCAGTTGCAGTTCACGCGCTTTTTCTTCAATTGCTTGAAGCAGCATCTCAGCCCGGTCCCCACCCTGGTAGGCTTTGGCGATGGCAACACAGGCAAGCTCGCCCATTTTCTCATCAGGAAACAGGTAGAGTGCGGCACAGCCAATAATTGCCCCATCACGCTCAACCACAAAAAACTGTTCGACTTCGGTTTCAAGCAGTTCGCGGGAGCGTCGCACCAGAATTCCGGAATCTTCTAAAGGCTTAATGAGCTCGATAATGCCGCCTACATCTTCGATATTGGCCGCTCTGACTTGCTCATATGACTCTTGAATAATCATAGTGCCCGCGCCATCACGCGTATACAGTTCCGCCAGTAATGCGCCATCATCTTTGTAGCTGATCAGGTGACAACGGGGAACGCCACCGGCGCAGACTTCTGTTGCCATCTGTAACAGTTTTGATAGCTCAGTATAAGCGGTTTCAGGGTCATCAGATTGCAAATGATAATACTGCTGCAGAAAACGTTCGGCTGTGCGTGCCAGCAGTTCGCTGCGCAATATGCCACGGCTATCAATAATGCCTTTTTCAGCACCAAATAAGATCAGTTTGTCTGCTTTTAAAGCAATGGCTGTCTGGGTAGCGACCTCTTCAACGGACAGGTTGAATATCTCCCCTGTGGGTGAATAACCCAAATTGGAGAGTAGTACAATATTGCCCTGATTAAGCTGGCCCCGAATCCCCTGATGATCGATACGTCTGACTTCCCCGGTATGGCAGAGATCGACGCCTTCATAAATACCAATCGGCCTTGCAGTAATGAAGTTGCCGGAACATACGCGGATCTCAGCGCCATGCATGGGTGTATTGACTAACCCCATAGACAGTTTTGCTTCAACAGTACTTCTGAGTACGCCGATTGCTTCGATGACGCATTGCAGTGCATCTGTGTCAGTGACTCGTAAGTCATGATGTAAGCGGGTTTCCAGCTGCTGATTGGTAAGTCTTTCTTCAATTTGTGGGCGCGCGCCATGCACTAGCACGAGACGAATCCCGAGGCTGGTCATTAGGGTGATGTCGTGGACTATGTTGTCAAAGTTATCATCTGCAATAGCTTCGCCGCCGATCATCAAAACAAATGTTTTTCCTCTGTGGGCGTTTATATAAGGCGATGAATGGCGGAACCAGTTTACATAGTTGATGCTTTCGTCACGCACTGCTAGCGTCCCCTTGGATGTCTACACAATAGCGTTGAATCAGCTTTGTAAGAATTTCAACCGTCGGTTTAATCTGATCGAGTGCTAAAAACTCATCAGGCTGATGTGCCTGATTAATGCTACCAGGCCCCATGACGATAGTTTCCATGCCTAATGCCTGTAAAAAGGGAGCTTCTGTCCCGAAAGCAACGGCTTCGGCGCTATGACCTGTTAATTGCTCAGCCATTTTTACCAGGGATGTATTTTGTGCTGTTTCAAAGGAGGGAATCCCCGGAAAGAGTGGTCGGCAGTCTATGCTGACACCAAACATATCTTCAATGGGGCGCACCCGCTTGCTGATATCTTCTCTGATCAGTGACAAATCCATCCCGGGTAAAGGCCGAACATCATACTCTAGTTCACATTGTCCGCAGATACGGTTGGGATTGTCACCACCGTGGATGCAGCCCAGATTCAGTGTCGGCACGTTTACGCTGAATGAGCTGTGTTGATAGTTCTTTTGCAGATGGTTTCTGTATTTTACCAGTTCAGACAGTACCGAATGCATCGCATCCAGCGCATTCGCGCCTAAAGATGGGTCAGAGGAGTGGCCTGACCGGCCGGTTATTCGAATACTTTCCATCATCATGCCTTTATGCATCCTGATGGGTGTCATATCTGTCGGTTCGCCGATTACGGCATAACGCGCCTTGGGTTTGCCTGCATCTACCAGCGCTTGAGCACCGGACATGGAGCTTTCTTCATCAGCTGTCGCCAGAATAATTAACGGCGCAGTCAGAGGCGTGTTTATAAACTGTCGTGCAGCCTCAATGGCGATAGGGAAAAAACCTTTCATGTCGCAAGTGCCAAGACCATAGAGACGATTGTCACGCTCGGTCAGCGAGAAAGGGCTACTCTTCCAGAGCTCTTCATTGCAGGGTACGGTATCGGTATGCCCGGAAAGCACTAAACCGCCCGGGCCTTTCCCCAGTGTGGCAATTAGATTGGCTTTGCCCGGGTAGCCGGGAATGGGCATTATTTCTGTTTGAAAGCCAAGATTATTCAGCCATTCTGCGAGCAATGTGATGACGGAAAGATTTCCCATGTCGTGTTCAGGCGTTGTTGAACTGACAGAGGGCGTTGCAATGAGCTGACCGAGCATCTGTAAAAGGTGTGGTGTTTGTTGAGACATAAAATAAAGCCTGCACAGGTTTTTAGGCTATTGTGCAGGCTTTTTTTTAGAAGGTCGAGTGTATCTGAAGCGGAGAGTGAATCCGCTTAGACAAACATACCTTTAAACATGAAGAAGAACATAATCGCCAGAGCAGCACCTGCTGGCAGGGTGATAATCCAGGAAATAAAGATGGTGCCCACCACGCGAAGATTCAACGCAGCTAAGCCTCGGGCCAGCCCCACACCTAATACCGCACCCACCAGTGTGTGAGTTGTCGAGATGGGCAAGCCGGTACCAGACGCAACCACAACCGTTGCCGCCGCCGCTAATGTTGCTGCAAATCCGCGGCTAGGGGTCAGTTCGGTAATATTATTGCCGACCGTTGCAATAACCTTATGTCCATACATGACCAGACCTGCCACTATACCTGCGCCACCGAGCAGCAGGATCCATACAGGCATAGCTGAGCTCTGAGCAACTTGACCACCAGAACTGACAACCCCGACAATGGCGGCGAGAGGGCCGACTGCGTTCGCCACATCGTTAGAGCCGTGCGCGAACGCCATTGCGCAGGCGGTAAACATCATCAGCACGCCAAATGCTTTTTCGACACTGGCAAAGTGATAGTCGCGGTCTGCTGCGACATCGACTTTAACTTTTCTTAGCATAACAATGCCCACTAGCATTGTTATCACCCCAAACCCAATAGATATCAAAGCGCTATTGGCAAATGACAGGTGCAGGCCGATATGTTTCAACCCTTTGGTAAAGGTAACCATGGAGATGATAAAGCCAACCATGAAGATATACATAGGGACATAGCGTTTGGCATTCTTGAAAGGATCTTCAGTATCCAGAATCAGCTTTTGTACGCTTCTGAATAAGAAAAAGGCAAAGAAGCCTGCTATCACCGGGGATACTACCCAACTGGCAGCAATGCTCGAGACTTTGCTCCAGTTGACGGCGTCAACAGAGATGCCGACGGCAGCAAATCCAACTATAGCACCTACAATCGAGTGGGTCGTGGATACGGGCCAGCCGTAATGTGTGGCAATCAACAGCCATATACCTGCTGCTAATAAGGCTGAGAGCATACCAAACACCAGAAGCTCCGGTGATCCGGACAGCATGGCCGGGTCAATAATACCTTTACGGATAGTTGCAGTAACCGCTCCGCCTGCTAAGTACGCCCCTGCAAACTCGAACAGGATAGCGATTAAAATGGCTTGCTTGAGTGTTAGTGCTTTGGAACCAACTGATGTGCCCATTGCATTGGCAACATCGTTTGCACCAACACCCCACGCCATGAAGAAACCAAACACGCATGCGAGAATGACAATGATATCGCCGTATTGCGCAATAATATTCATATCTGAGCCTTGAAGCTAAAAATTAACGAGCCAGTAGAAGCTGTAAACGGCTTCCTACCTGTTGAGCACGATCAGCCAGATCTCCGATCCATCGGATGACCTTGTATAAGAACATGGCATCAATAGGGTGGAGTTGTTTTTCGATAGCAAATAACTGGGAGCGAATTTCTCGCTCAAGCCCATCATTTATATGCTCCAAATCATCTAGTTCGATCAGCATGCGCTCTACAACCTCTACTTCACGGCCGCGAAAACCAGTGCTTACCAGTTCGTCGAGTTCGTTCATGGATTGCAGTGCTTGCTCGGTCGCGGCGAGCGCGGAGCGTACAAAATCCAGCATTAAGTCCTGGATTTCAACGGGAACAGGCATCTGCCGTCCCAGCATGATGCCGCAGATATCTTTGGCCCGGTTTGCAATCTTATCTTGCATACGCAGCAACTCTAGTAAGTCAGTGCGGGGTACCGGTAAAAAAATACTGTTAGGTAAGTGTTGGCGAACATCCTTTTTCATAGCATCAGCTTCACCTTCAAGTACAGCAATTTTATGCTGGATCTTGCTGGCTTCTTCCCAATCATCAGCAATAACTGCTTCAAAGAAAGGAAGTAGCTGCAGAGCACAGGCTTGTGCTTTTGCAATATGTTCTTGCATTGGTTTGAACGGTGAACGCGCAAACATCTGCAGTATCGGATTATTGGTGACCATGACCTTCACCTATAGAGGAGTTAGTTCGCGCGAAGTATACGAGGAGATTTCATAAATTTGTAGTCTTAATGTCATAAAACTAATAAATGTCTCTTTTTCTAGACATGGCTCAGTTTGAAAAAAAGCTTTATGTGAGCCGTCTCAGGAGAATGTCAGCGCAATGAAAACAATATAACTTTTTGACTTTGCTAAGCGCTTTCGGGTTAATAGTTAACTATTAGTGAGTAGGAAAAAGCAGATGGCATTAGAAACTGAAATTAAATTGTTGGTTCCCCGGGGTGTAATCTCACGGGTTAAGCAGTTGCCGGCATTGCTTGCGGCAAAAGGGTATCAAACACAAAAGTTACGCAATTGGTATTTTGATACACCTGATTTACGTTTGTCGGCTGATAAAGTTGCACTTAGGATCAGAGAGCAGAGCGGTACCTATATACAGACCTTCAAAACCAAAGGTAATAGCGTGAATGGTTTGCATCAACGCGGAGAGTGGGAGTGGCGGATTGATAAACCCGAGTTAGATATTGGTTTATTGGTTGAGGCGGATTACCCACTTGCTAAGCAAGGTGTTGACTGGGCCGCAGAGCTTGAAATTATTTTTGCTACAAACTTTGCCCGAACTGTATGGGTAATTGAGTGGCCTGAAAGTGATACCGTCATTGAAGTTGCCCTGGATCAGGGAGAGGTGAGTTATACCTCGCTGCAAGGACAGACATATGCCGACGATATTTGTGAATTGGAGCTGGAGCTAAAGTCAGGAAAGGTCGAGCAACTGATGGACGCATCGGCTATGTTCAGAATTGCTATTCCAGAGCTGACACCGAGCAATATCAGTAAAGCAGAGCGCGGTTATCAGTTGTTTCATCTGGCACAGGAATGCCGGATTAATGATTAATCTATGGTTTTTCACTGTGTTTTAACTTTAGTATTTAACCAGGTTAGCGCACAATATTTTTATATTCAGCTTTCGCTAAAAGATGGAGTTTTTCTATGATACAGCCAGATTTGCCTAACCTGCCTTCATCTTTACAGACACTGCTGGCTAAACAGTGGGACCGTCTCAGTGATGTACTGGCATCTACTGCTAAGCAATTAACTGATTCTGTTCAGCAGGAGCTGGCGAAGGTTGCGATTGGAAGTGATTACCTGGTTGATCAGTTGATCAGGTATCCGCAGCTGTTGGCATCTCTGCTGGACAGCGGGGTTCTGGATCGGCCGTATCAGCCATCTGAGTATAAGAGCCGGCTGGCTGAAGCGATGCTGTCGATCGATTCAGAAGCGTCAATGATGAGTGTGCTTCGTCAGTTTCGCCAACGCGAAATGGTACGGCTTGTCTGGAGAGATCTGACCCGTAAAGCCAAAATGGCTGATACAACGCGTGAGTTGAGCTGGTTAGCTGACGCGATGATTGATGATACTTTATCTTTGCTCTATGAACAGTGTTGTCAGCGCTGGGGTACGCCTTATGCTTTGAATGACGATGGGAAGCGTGAGCAGCAGTATATGGTCGTGTTGGGGATGGGGAAACTGGGCGCTAATGAGCTGAATTTGTCATCCGATATCGATCTTATCTTTTGTTTTCCCACCAATGGAGAAACTGAAGGCGTTCGCAAAACGCTGGAAAATCAGGATTTCTTCATACGGCTGGGGCAAAAGCTGATTCAGGCGTTGGATACGCTTAATGCTGAAGGTTTTGTTTTTCGCGTAGATATGCGCTTACGACCGTTTGGCTCGGCAAGCCCGCTCGCCTGTAGTTTTGCAGCGATGGAGCACTATTATCAGGATCAGGGGCGTGACTGGGAACGTTACGCAATGATTAAAGCGCGCGTTGTGGCGGGAGATAAAAATAATGGGCGTAAATTACTGACGCTGCTCAGGCCTTTTGTTTACCGTAAATATATCGATTTCAGTGCGTTTGAATCACTGCGTGAAATGAAAGAGATGATTAACCGCGAGGTACGACGAAAAGGGCTGGAGTTTAACGTTAAGCTTGGTTCTGGTGGTATTCGTGAAGTTGAGTTTATTGCCCAGGCATTTCAGTTGATTCGTGGCGGCAGAGATAGCCGTTTACAGCAACGTGAGCTGCGAAATATTTTACCTTTATTGCCTGAATTGGTCGGCATGCCTGAGCAAGCGGTACCAGAGTTAATGGCAGCCTATATTTTTTTGCGAAATGCGGAGCATGCGATTCAGGCTGTAGCCGACAAGCAGACACAGGAGCTACCAAGAGATGACCTTGGCCAGGCTCGACTCGCCTTTAGTATGGGGTTTGATGACTGGGCAGCGTTTGCCAGCGAACTGGAACGCCATCGGGCTGCGATAAGGCAGCACTTTGCTGATGTGATTGCCCCCGCTCAGCAGCAGACGGAGGAAGAGTCGCAGCAGCGAACAGAATGGCTGGCGTTGTGGGATGGGCAGCTATCTGAAGAGGAATCCCTCGAGATTATTGCTGAAAGTGGCTTTGATGATCCAGAGCGTACACTGAAGCTGATAACAGACTTAAAAGCATCCCGAACCATTAAGTTTTTGCAGAATACCGGTGCTGAACGTCTCAAAGTCGTGATGCCAATTCTTCTGGATATGATTTCTGATGCGGATAACGCCACTGAAACCCTGGCGCGTATTTTACTCCTGATTAAATCGGTACTGCGCCGCTCTTCTTATCTGGTACTGCTGGCTGAGAATCCCGGTGCAATGAAGCAGTTAGTGAGGCTGTGTTCCAGTAGCGCCTGGTTTGCCGATCAGTTGGCTAAGAAGCCGGTGTTACTGGATGAACTGATCGATCCGCGTACGCTTTATTCGCCGCCTGATAAAGAGCAGTTAGGCGCAGAGTTAAGGCAGCAATTGCTGAGAATTCCTGAAGAGGATACTGAACAGTTGATGGAGGCATTGCGTTACTTCAAAAGTGCGCACTTGTTGCGCGTGGCGGCTTCTGACATTACCGGCGTTTTACCAATAATGAAAGTCAGTGATTACCTGACCTGGCTGGCAGAAGTGATTCTGGAAAGCGTATTGGATGTCGCCTGGCGGGGCATGGTTGAAAAGCATGGCCGACCCATGAAACAAGCGGGCGTGCCCTGCGATTTGGATTTTATCATCGTCGGGTATGGCAAGCTCGGAGGTATTGAGTTGTCATATGGATCGGATCTGGATCTGGTGTTTATTCACGACAGTGATTCAAATCTGTCTACTGATGGTGATAAATCAATTGCCAATTCAGTATTTTTTACGCGTTTAGGGCAACGGATCATTCATATTCTGAATACATTTACAGCCGGTGGGCAGCTGTACGAAGTTGATATGCGATTACGTCCTTCCGGCAATTCAGGTTTGTTGGTCAGCTCATTAAAAGCATTTCAGGAGTATCAGGAGAAAGAAGCGTGGACGTGGGAACATCAGGCGCTGGTTCGCTCCAGAGCTGTTGCCGGGTCTGCGCGCCTTGCGGCGGAGTTTGAGCAAGTGCGCGCTATTATTTTACAACAAGAACGCGAGCCTGCTGAGCTTAAAAAGGCGGTTGTGGAGATGCGTGAGAAGATGCGTGCGCATCTGGGGACTTCTGCCAAGGAGGCTGAAAACAAACACATATTCAATTTAAAACAGGATTTGGGCGGCATTGTTGATATTGAATTTTTGGTGCAATACAAGGTGCTGGCTGAGGCGTACCGCTACCCTGAGCTGTTAACCTTCACTGATAATATTCGTATTCTGGATGCGATTGAAACAGCAGGTTTACTGGCTGCTGATGATGCAGAATCTTTGCGTGAAGCCTATAAAGCGTATCGTGCTGCTGGCCATCGTTTGACGTTGCAGGATCAGTCAAGTGTGATTAGTGAAAGTGAGATGAAAGACAGTCGGGAGTCGATCACCCGGATCTGGTCATCGGTGATGGAGGCTTAGTGAATGATTAACGCCACAATGCTGAGGCTGGAAAAGGCAAAAAATAAGGATGTAAAATAAAAAGCCTGACTGTATTTGAATAAAGTCAGGCTTAGACTAACGGTTTGTTACTTTTGCTGTTCCCGGATGTCGTGACTTACTTTCAGGCTCAGACCCGGGTTAACCAGCCGTGAGTATCTTCAGCTTTGCCCCATTGGATGTCATTCAGCGCTTGGCGTAATTTCAGAGTGGTTGTGCCTACTCCGCCATTGCCTACTTTATATTCGTTGCCTTTGTGCAACAAGGTACCGACTGAAGTCAGTACAGCCGCGGTACCTGATAGTGCTGCTTCGCATCCTGGTTTTGCCGCTCGTTCCAGTAGCTCATCAACGCTGAGATGGCGCTCAGACACTTTCATGCCCATGTCACGTGCAATGGTCAATATAGAGTCGCGTGTAACGCCGTGCAGGAAGCTTTCATCCAGCGCCTTAGTGATGATTTCATCGCCATCGATGAGCAGGAAGTTGGCAGCGCCTGTTTCCTGAACATCACCATTGGGGCAAAACAGCACCTGATCGGCATTTAAATCTTGTTTGGCCTGCATGATAGGACGTAAAGCACTGGCATAGTTGCCGCCACTTTTAATCATGCCCATATGAGCAGCACAACGCATACCATTCTCTTCTAATAATAAGCGCAGCGTTGTATCACCGCCGGAGAAGTAATCGCCGACAGGAGAAAGGAGAATATACTGGCAAGAGGTCCGCGTAGGGGCGGCTGCTTTACCGATGGCGGGTTCAGTACCGATATGTGTTGGACGGATATACATAGACCCCGGTGGTTCGGGTACATCATCGGCAAAACGGGCGACAGCATCGAGAATCATTTTCTGCGTCGCATCTTTATTGATGGCCGGGAGGCTCAGCAGGCGACTACTTTGGGCGAAACGCTCAAGGTTTTGATCCATGCGGAAGATATTGATAGAGCCATCCGCGTGCCGGAACGCTTTTAAACCTTCAAAGCAGGTGCTGGAGTAGTGCAGCACATGAGCACCCGGATGAAGCTGAAGACTGTTGCTAGACACCATCTCAGACGGACTCCAGCCAGAGCCGTCAAACCAGGAAATTGCCATTTCTGGCATGAAAACGGTACCGAATGCTGCCATGTAACCTACCTCGAATTCAAAAATAAGGGTCAACTGAGCCGATGTGTTGCAGCGGGCGAACTAAAAAGCGTCTGGCGCTGTAGAGAGACTCGAGACATTGATTGTAATCACCACGGGCGCAAAAGGGAATTGCCTCGTAAAGGTAAAATATTAAGCGCTCTCATTGGGTGTTTAGTGAAGACTCTTGTATTATGGGTCACAGTGCAGGCGCGCGGGTCTGACTTTGTTGAGAATTATTCAAAACGACCAATTAATTTAGTGGAACTAATGTGTCCGATATTGTGCCTGATATTTGTATTATAAGTGATGGGAAACCCGGTCATTTGAATCAGTCTTTAGGCTTGGTCGAAGCGTTGTTGCGAACTAACGCATCTCTGACCTATAAAGTCTGCCCGCCTGCGTCATGCTGGCATCTTCTGAAATTACTTATTACTCACCTGTTTACGACACCCGCACCATCAGAGGTTAGGCTTTTCGTCGCGGCCGGGCATCGCACTCATCTGACTTTGCTCGTGTATAAGTGGTGTTTTGGGCGGAAAACAGACGCGAAAGCCGTCGTATTGATGCAACCGTCTTTGCCTTTGCGCTGGTTCGATCTTTGCCTAATTCCTGAGCATGACCAGCCAGCGTCAATGCCGAATGTGATCGAAACCTGGGGTGCGTTGAATCGGGTTCAACCTGGTATTAAAGCTAAAAATACTGGTTTGATATTAATAGGCGGGCCTTCGAAGCATTTTGATTGGGATGAGCGGCAAGTCATCAACCAATTAAAACTGATACTAGAACAGAAAGAAGAGCACAAAGAAGGTATAGATTGGATTCTGACAACCTCACGTCGTACACCTGAATCGTTCTTAGTCAGTTTGTCTGCGGCACAACTGAAGATAAACATTGTTCCGTGCGCGCAGACGGGCAAAGATTGGTTGCCGGAGCAACTGGCTACTGCCGGGACTTGCTGGGTTACAGAAGATAGTGTGTCAATGGTGTATGAGGCACTGACGGCAGGTTGTCGTGTTGGGCTAATTGAATTAAATAGTAAAACAGACAGTCGGATTGCCAGAGGGCTGGCGAGATTAAGGGCTAGCGGTAGAGTGCGATCACTTAAACAGCCGGGTAATCCTTCGGAAAAGGTGCTGCCAGCGCTGGCGGAAGCCAGGCGCTGTGCTGATCTGATTATAAAAAAGGGCTGGATATGAAGGTAGTGCAGGTACTGCCTGACCTTAATGGTGGCGGTGTAGAGCGTGGCACGCTGGAAGTGGCAGAAGCATTAATCAAAGCCGGTCACGAGTCAGTTGTCATATCAGCGGGCGGTAGAATGGTAGCTGAGCTGGAAGCAGCCGGAAGTCGTCATGTCCAGTGGGATCTGGGTAAAAAGTCGCTGCTGACTTTTCGACATATCTGGGCAGTACGTCAATGGCTCGCAGATGAGCAGCCCGATATACTTCACTTACGCTCCCGTATGCCTGCCTGGGTTATGTGGTTTGCCTGGCGCGGTTTGCCAAAAAAACAACGTCCGCACCTGGTGACAACGGTACATGGTCTTTATTCGGTATCCCGCTATAGCGCCATTATGTGTAAAGGCGAAAAAGTGATCGCTGTATCTGATACCGTTAAAAAGTATATTGTCGATAACTATCCACAGACCGCCAAGGCGAAAATCGTTAGAATTTTCCGCGGAGTTGATGCAAAAGATTTTATCTACGCATACCAGCCTTCCGCTGATTGGAAAAAGGCATGGTATGCTCAGTTTCCTCAATCACAGCATAAAATAGTACTGACATTACCCGGGCGTTTAACGCGTTTGAAAGGGCATAATGACTTCATTTCACTCATCGAACGCCTTGTGCGGGCGGGTCTGAATGTGTGTGGCTTGATCGTTGGAGGAGAGGATCCTAAGCGACAGGCCTATGCGCAGTCGTTGCATCAGAGCGTTATTGAAAAAGGCTTGAGTGACAGGATTATCTTTACGGGTGCACGGTCCGACATACGTGATATTTACGGGATTAGCCAACTTGTCTTTTCACTCTCCACAAAGCCTGAATCATTTGGACGAACCGTGCTCGAAGCATTGAGGATCGGGGTGCCTACGGTGGGGTATGATCATGGAGGCGTTGGCGAAATTTTAACGGCTATGTTTGCACAGGGAAAAGTTGAATTGGGCAATGCCGATGAGCTTGATGCCGTCGTAAAAAGTCTGATTGAATCCGGGCAAAAGCCAGCAGAAAGTAGCTGTTTTACTAAGCAGGACATGCTGGAGAATACATTAGCGGTTTATAACTCGCTTGTTGTTGCGCCGCATAATAAAGAGAAATGAAACTTCTTTGATGAAGTGCGAAGTGATGGCCGGCAATGAAGAGGGTGATCTTGAAAATCATTATATTCAGCTGTGTAATAATATAACGGCGACTTTTGTCCATAAATTAGTATAGACATGACTTGTTATACTTGTCTGAGTTATCATCCTTTGTCGTATATCTCCAGCGTCAAACTCCTCCTCCATTAATCTTGGGAACTCCGATGAAAATAGCTATTATTAGTGTTGATTTTGCGCCGAATGTCGGCGGGGTCGCAGCACATGTTGTAGAGCTAGGGAAGGCCTTGGTTACGCTTGGTCATGAAGTGCATGTCCTGACGCTACCCATCGCAGATAAACAAGAATCACTAGAAACCTGGCAGGGTATGATAGTGCACCGTCCCCGCTTACCGAAACCAAAGCCTTTCTATACCTTTTGCATGAAGTTTTGGTTAAAGCGTTTTTTAAAGAAACATCCTGTGGATATTATACATGTACATGGAATGCGTCCTCTGGAAGCGACCAAAGGGCTTAATGTCCCGGTGATATTTACTAATCATACTTCTGGATACCTTCGACGGATAGAAAAAGGTCCGAAAGTCCACGCTGAATTGGCGAAACGACTTGATCATGTTTGTCATGTATTAGCGCCAAGTGAAGAGCTTTGTGAGGCTACCAGAGTTGTTGGGTTTGCTAAACCTGTCGATTTTATTCCTAATGGTGTCGATGTCACTCGTTTTACACCTGCATCAATACGCCCCGAGCGTCCTGTGACTATCTTGCTGGCAAGAAGGTTGGTCGATAAAAATGGTGTTACCGTTTATGCCGAAGCGGTAAGTGCACTGAAAGGGTTAGATGTACAGCTTGTTTTTGCTGGCAATGGTGCTGAGCGGGCAAAAGTTGAACGCATTTTAAAATCAAATGGAATGTTTGAGAAGAGTACTTTTCTTGGTGATGTATCTAATCAGGATATGCCGGATGTCTACCGGTCGGCGGATATTTCTGTGTTGCCATCCTTTATGGAAGCCACGAGTATTACCGGTTTGGAGTCTATGGCCTGTGGTCTGCCGCTTATTGGTACAAGAGTAGGGGGGATTCCCGCGCTGATTACTGAGGGAGAAACAGGATTGCTAGTGCCTCCCGGCGACCCTGATGCTCTGGGTGAAGCATTAGTGAATTTAGTGAACAACGCTGTGCTACGAAAAGAAATGGGGTTAAAAGCACGTATAAAAACAGAACAACAATTCTCATGGCTTCAGATAGCCGAAAGAACAGCTACCATTTATCGACAGTATATTTAAGGGTAGTTGTTAATGGGTTGTTTTAAATTTTTAAAAAGTGCGGGATGGGCTCCCTGGTTACCGCTGTTGGCGGTAATATCAATCCCATTTGGACGTTCTGTAGAACTTTTTGTTTTAATTATGGCTGTTATTGGCTTATACGATTTAATAAAAAATCATCAGAACCTTCGTCAATCTTTTGGCTTTAAAGCTTTTACCCTTGTCTTTCTCTGTTTTATGCTGCCGGCATTATTGTCCCTGTCCGATGCCTTTGATTTTAAAAACTCCGCAACAAGCTTTATCGGTATGGCGCGATTTTATTTTGCCGGGTTGTTTATTATTAATCGAATAACAAACTATAACCCCCATCTTTGGTTGGCGACCGGTATTGGTTGTGTTTTAGCTTTCTGGGGGGTGGATGCCTGGTGGCAGCAAATATCAGGTCACGACCTGTTGGGTCTGCCTCCTTTCTCCTCGGGGCGGATCAGTGGTATTTTCAGTGAAAATGCAGAGTTAGGCCTGATGATTATTCCTTTCCTGGGTGTGGCTATCGCTGCGTTTAAAGAAAGAATTAATGTCTGCGCAGCAATGATATTCGCTCTGCTGAGTGTGTCCGTTATTTTGATTAGCGGTGATCGTGCTGCATGGGTGTCGCTCTTAGCAACTGCGGTATTGTGGATATTGTTATTCAGGCCTAAGAATTTTAAGTTTTCTAAGAATCATTTTTTAATAAGCATCAGTGGGATTGTTTTAATGGCTGTTGCTGTTTTTAATACGCCACAGTTTCAAGCAAGGTTAGATAGATCATTAATCGGATTCAGTGGGAATTATGAATCAGTTAATACGGCTTCCTCATTTCGTCTGCCTATTTGGAATGCCGCGCTGAGCATGTTTGCTGATAATCCTATTAATGGTGTCGGTGTCCGTAGTTTTCGTTATGCATATCCTGACTATGCGTTGTCTGATGATATTTTTGTTGATAAAACATTACCCAGAGAGCAACAGGTAGGGGCTTATCAGCCTCACCAGATAATTTTAGAGTTTTTGGCTGAGATGGGTATTATTGGTATTGCTGGTTTTATGGCTGCGATTTGGATACTTTTTGTTAAATGGTACCCTATCGTGCGTAGTCAGCAATCAGCATTGGCGGGTGGCTATCTTATTTCATTAATGGCTATTTTCTTTCCAATAAACTCTCACTTATCTTCTTTTTCTTCTAGTTGGGCTCAAGTGATCTGGTTGTTAGTTGCATTATGCGTATCAGCAATGGCGGTAGAGAAACGAGATGACGAAATTAAAGAAATTAAATATGATGCTGCAATATCCGCTACTGCTGAGCTTAAAGTAGGGTTGTAAGTATCTATGAAAGAATTAACTCAAGTACTGGCGGTGGGGCGAACGCGTACTGTGTATCAATGCCCGGATAAACCTGATTGGCTGATCAAGATCGAAAACAGGCATGCATTGTTATCGGTTGGAAAAGTCAGTTTATTTCTCCGCGGTTTGATCCATCGTCTGCTTCCTTTTTATTCAGAGAATGCGCGTGAGCTGCGCATATATAAAAAACTAGTTTTTTCTTTGCAAGGTTATATTCCTGAATATGAAGAAACATTAGTTGATACCGATAAAGGACTAGGTTTAGCGTGTCGGCAAGTGTTAGATGATAATGGTCAGCTATC
>NZ_JBFIIH010000021.1:0-39068 GCF_041601355.1 Neptunomonas sp. | reverse complement strand
AACACGCTTCAGAGGACCTGCAGCAAGCAGTAACTCTGTCATTTTCGCCACTATATAGGGCTGGGAAATCGTCTGATTAAAGCCGATAGGTAATGCGGTATCTTCGTAAGCACGGTGAGATAGTGCCTCATCAACAAAAATATGACGGGGCGTTTCTTTCATAACCGCAAGTACCTGCTCATCCTTAATATGCTGTTCCCGAAGCCGCGCAATAAGACGATCACGTGTTCTTCGCGAGGTCATTCCAATCCCCTGAAGGCGGATATCATTCACTGCAAATCCCCCAGCCACTCTCCCAGACTTTCCATACCTGCATACAAAGTCATATCGATATGTAAAGGCGTAATTGAAACGAAACCGTGCTCTATGGCGTAAAAGTCGGTTCCCGGCTCTTTATCCACCGCATCGCCTGAACCAGCAACCCAGTAGCGTATTTTGCCCCGCGGGTCAGCTACGGCCACGGGTTTCCCAGCCGCAGCCCTGTGTCCTAATCGTGTGATATGAATACCCTTGATTTCAGAAAGCGGCAGATCCGGCACATTAATATTCAATACCGTACGCGCAGGTAATTTGAGTTTTTCAATATTCATCAGTATATTTTTGGCGACAGCCGCGGCTGTCGCATAGTATTTCGGATCATGGCTGGCTAATGATATGGCGACCGGCGGCAACCCCAATGCGCGCCCCTCCATAGCCGCTGCAACGGTACCCGAGTAGATAACATCGTCGCCCAGATTAGCGCCTGCATTTATACCCGAGACAACAATATCAGGCAGCATGCCAAATAACCCGGAAATACCCATATGCACACAATCAGTAGGTGTGCCATTCAAGCTGAAAAAGCCATTATTTTCATGCTGATGCGCATCAACTGGACGAGTCAGGGTTAGCGCATTACTGGCGCCGCTACGATTTCGGTCGGGAGCAACGATCTGCACCTGAGCCACTTCAGACAATGACTGCGCCAACGCTTCCAGCCCAGGAGAAAATACACCGTCGTCATTAGAGATCAGAATATTCATAATTATTTTTCTTCAGCTTCAATTTGTGAAGTTTCACACAATTCCCGCAATACACTAGTCGCAAAAGAACCGGCCGGCAACGAAAAGCTTAACAGCCACTGCCCGTCCGACTCTTTAGTAGCACGCAGACCTTCAGGTACTAATCTTAACGCTCTGCGCTCTTGCTGCAATCCCAGGTGTTCCAAACGCTCGGTTATACTCGTCCAAGGGTTCACAATACTATTTTCCCATGCAGCGGCCTGATCAGCCACAAGAGACGTACCTCTTCCCCAAAGCGGACCGCTCAAATGTACATCAAACGTTTGCAATCTTGCGATGAGCGCATCATCGACTGTTTCAGCCAGAAAGTGACTACGCGAACCATGTAACATCATGATATCGCCTGGCATAATTTTATCCCACAGTCCCTGCTCAATTCTCTCAGATGCTATGTGGTTAAATAGCCAGGATCTGACAGCCGAAATATATAAGCCTTTTTTGTGACGCTGACGCTCTTTAAACTCGCCATTAATCATCGCCAGACCTTTAATCAGGTTTCCACCCTCCCGGCCAAAACGTTGCTCACCAAAGTAGTTCGGCACACCTGTTTTAATGCTTTCAAGGCGTTCGAGAAATTCACTTTCATGGGTCAGGTTTCTAAGCCGGATAGTAAACCGGTTACCCAGCAAGGCGCCTAATCGCAATTTCCTTTGATGGCGTACCGACTCCAGAACTTCTATTGAATCACCACCAAACAGTGCCCAGTTTATTTTACGTGTTAACGGCAAACGCACACTAAACCACTGCTGAGTAATCGCATGACGATCTTTTTTCCCGGCATAACCGACATCTTTGATGGGTATCTGACAAAACTTAGCCAATAGCTTTGCTACCCAGTCGGTATTTTCACCCGTTTTGCGAATCAGAAGAAACTCATGTTCACCTTCCCCTTCTGCAACAAAAGAAGGGATTTCAACCACCTGAAAGTCCTCAGGTAGTTGACGAATAACAGCCTGGCTCATTGGCTTAGTGTTCAGATAATGATACTGGGTTGGCAAATCCATTATTAATTCTCAATTTCTTTGGAAGGAGGTTCAACCAACTGATAAAATGTCTCACCCTCGCGTACCATACCCTGATCACTACGGGCACGCTCTTCAATAGCAGAAAGACCTTTTTTCAGATCAGTCACTTCAGCCTCAAGCTGCCTGTTACGCATCTGCAGACGTTCGTTTTCTTCGACCTGTTCGCCAATCTGTTTCTGCAAATTTAATATATGCATTATATTGGCGTCACCAAACCAAAGACGAAATTGCAGTCCCAAAAGTATGACGAGTAATAATGCAATAAACCAGCGAAACACAATATGCCCCTGAGCCTAAAAACAGAACTTAACAACAGAGTCTAAAAAGGGGGCCGAAGCCCCCTTCTTAAGAGATACAGACGTTACGCCTGACCTTTTATTTCCGCAAGGCCATTATAAATAGCCTTAGCACCCAGCTCTTCTTCAATACGCAGCAGACGATTGTACTTAGCAACACGGTCAGAACGGCACAATGAACCCGTTTTAATCTGCCCTGCCGCTGTACCCACTGCCAAATCAGCAATAGTAGTATCTTCTGTTTCACCAGAACGATGCGATATCACTACAGTGAAACCAGCATCTTTTGCCATTTTAATAGCATCCAGCGTTTCAGATAACGAACCGATCTGATTAAATTTAATCAAAATCGAATTGCCGATATTCTGTTCAATACCACGACTCAGGATTTTTGTGTTAGTAACAAACAGATCATCACCAACTAACTGCACCTTGTCGCCAATCTTCTTCGTCAGATATGCCCAACCATCCCAGTCAGACTCATCCAGTCCGTCTTCAATTGAAACGATTGGGTAGTTTTCGGTCAGCGCTGCCAGGTAATCACTGAAACCTTCTGCATCGAAAACTTTGCCTTCACCAGAAAGGTCATACTTGCCATCTTTGTAGAACTCAGAAGCAGCACAATCCAATGCCAGGGTGACATCTTTGCCTAACTCATAACCTGCATTTGAAATGGCTTCTTTAATAACAACTAACGCTTCTTCGTTTGATGCAAGATCCGGTGCAAAACCACCTTCATCACCCACGGATGTACTCAAACCTTTGGCTTTCAAAACGGCTTTTAATGAGTGGAAAATTTCAGCGCCGCAACGCAGGCCATCTGAGAACTTAGTGAAGTTGACGGGTTGAACCATAAACTCCTGAATATCAACGTTGTTATCGGCATGTTCGCCGCCATTGATAATATTCATCATAGGAACCGGTAATGAAAACTGCCCCGGGGTACCATTAAGTTCAGCAATATGAGCGTACAGTGGAATGCCTTTTTCAACAGCCGCCGCTTTGGCTGCAGCCAAAGAAACTGCAAGAATCGCATTGGCGCCCAGATTCTCTTTATTTTCAGTGCCATCTAACGCCAACATAACATTATCTAGTGCACGCTGATCGGTAACATCCATCCCCATCAAGGCATCACGAATAACACCATTGATAGCAGCTACGGCTTTCAAAACACCTTTTCCTAAGTAACGGGATTTATCACCGTCACGCAGTTCTAATGCTTCGCGCGAACCAGTAGAGGCGCCGGAAGGGGCACATGCAGAACACATAACACCGGACGCCAGAATCACGTCTGCTTCTACCGTTGGGTTACCTCGGGAATCCAGCACTTCGCGTGCTTTGATATCGGCAATCTTAGCCATTCTTTCTCTCCAATATTCCTAAAACGATGAAAATCCCGGCACGGACTCTTACTGACGGCGCGCCTGTTCAGCTAATGCTGCTTCAATAAAACCAGTGAAGAGTCCATGTCCATCACGCGGAGACGACGTAAACTCGGGATGAAACTGACACGCGACGAACCACGGATGATCAGGCACTTCTACTACTTCGACAAGTTCACCATCAACTGAACGTCCGGCAATACTTAATCCAGCTTCTTCCAGGATCGAAACGTAATTATTATTCACTTCATAGCGATGACGATGGCGCTCAACGATATCAGTGCTGCCGTATGAACGAGCGGCCGTAGATCCTTCTTTAAGATGACACTTCTGTGCACCCAGTCGCATAGTGCCACCCAAATCAGCGCCTGCAGTGCGTACTTCGACATCACCTTCTTCTGTTGTCCACTCGGTTATCAAACCGACAACAGGGTGCTCTGCGTGTTTTTCGAATTCGGTAGATGTAGCACCTTCCAGTTTGGCAACATGACGCGCGTACTCTATAACAGCGACTTGCATTCCCAGACAAATACCCAAATACGGTACTTTGTTTTCACGTGCATACTGAACCGCAGAAATTTTGCCTTCCACACCGCGTTCACCAAAACCGCCAGGAACAAGAATCGCGCAGGCATCTTTAAGTATTTCTACGCCTTCACGTTCAACACGCTCGGAGTCAATATACTCAATACGTACTTTTCTGCGTAGCTTGATACCGGCATGAGAAATCGCTTCGATCAGCGACTTATACGCATCCAGCAACTCCATGTATTTTCCAACCATGGCAATCTTAACTTCGCCATCCGGATGAAGATGCGCATCGGCAACCGCTATCCACTCACTCAGATCTGCTGTTGGAGCGTCCAGATTGAAACGCTCAACAACGATATCATCCAATCCCTGATCCCAGAGCATTTTCGGAATATCGTAGATAGTTTCGGCATCAGGCATAGAGATGACGGCACGTTCCTCTACGTTAGTAAACAGCGACAACTTACGGCGAGCTGAATCAGGAATAGCCTGCTCTGAACGACATACCAGAATATCTGGCTGAATACCGATCGAGCGCAGCTCTTTTACTGAATGCTGGGATGGCTTAGTCTTAATCTCACCGGCGGTGGCAATGTATGGCACCAGCGTCAGATGCATAAACATGGCGCGGGAGAAACCAACCTCTGCTTTCAACTGACGCACAGCTTCGAGGAATGGTTGTGATTCGATATCACCCACCGTCCCACCAATTTCGACAAGTGCCACATCAACATCGCCGGCACCTTCAACAACACGACGTTTAATTTCATCAGTGATATGCGGGATAACCTGAACGGTGCCTCCCAGATAGTCGCCACGGCGTTCTTTATTCAGTACGTGCTGATAAACACGTCCCGTCGTAAAGTTATTACGTTTATTCATAGTAGTACGAATAAATCGTTCATAATGCCCAAGGTCAAGATCCGTCTCAGCCCCATCTTCCGTAACGAACACTTCTCCGTGCTGGAAAGGGCTCATCGTACCAGGATCGACATTGATATAAGGATCAAGTTTCAACATAGTAACTTTTAAACCGCGCGCTTCTAAAATAGCTGCAAGCGAAGCGGATGCGATGCCTTTGCCCAAAGAGGACACGACACCACCTGTGACGAAAATGTAACGCGTCATGTGGAACCTGTTTTAGCTGAAAGTGAGGAAAAAAAACTAACCAAAGATGGGGCTACAGGGTAGCAAAGAAAGGGACTCGGGACAATCAGAAAGGTTCCCAACTTAGAGAGAATCCCGGCGCGTCAGAAGATGTGGTATTCCACCCTTCACAGATACAGATTCCGGGTATGGCAACGATCTCGTCATCCACCATACAAACAGGCCAGTTTTGTCTTTGCCAGGGAGGAACTGAAGCTTCCTGGAAGAGCTTTTTAAGCGTCTTTCGTCCCCGACCAACGGGCCGGCAACTCATCCCGTCAAGCCTTTTAGCGTAAACAACCTTATCCAGCGTTCTAAGGCGATCAATCCCAGCCTGACAAGACTCTACCTGCAAAACACCCCCTTCCAGACCTATACGCCCTTCGTTCAACGGTAGCCTTTGGATAGGGCCCTCATTTTTTACCAAGGAACACAGATACAGATTTCCTCTATAGCGACGCAAAAGGGCTGACTTCAGAGTAAATTGAGGATTTTTATCGGCGGCTGAGTGAAAAAAATCCTGATCCAACTGCGCCAACTGAACCTCATTCAACGTATCGCCCTGAAGATTATAAACCCAGCGACGAATCAGCGCTTTTCGTTTATAAGGCACAAAAGAGGCCAGCAAATCACCGTTAAGAATTAATTTGCCCAGCAACAGCCCGTCTAACTCCTGATCAAGATACTGATCAAGCATCTGTCGCTCATCCCGCAACAGTTGACTCGTCGCTGATAGTCGCTCAACCACTGCTGGCCAGCGCTCCTTTAACACCGGAAGTACTTTTAAGCGCAAGAAATTTCTATCATAAAGCGAACGTTGGTTACTCGGGTCTTCAATCCAGCTTAACTGCTGCGCACGTGCCCATGTCTCCAGTTCGAGCCGTGGAACAGAGAGCAGCGGACGCACAATATTATTGTCCCCCAGCATTCTACCCGCCGGCATTCCCGACAACCCATGCAAACCACTACCACGCAGCAAGCGAAATAAAACAGTTTCTGCCTGATCATCCGCATGATGCGCCAGTAGCAGTACATCGCCTGCCTTTAGAAAATGACTAAACGCCGCATAACGGGCATCACGCGCTGCCGCTTCGCTACTATTCGCCGGAAACACATCTATTTGAGTAAAAGGAAGCGTAAGACTCTCAGCCTGCTTTTGGCAAAAAGCCGACCACACATCAGCACTTTCCTGCAAATGGTGGTTAACATGGAGTACGTGGAGCTTACAGGAAGGGAGATGTGATGCTGCCAGATGCAGCATCACAATTGAATCCAAACCGCCACTTAAAGCAATAACCCAGCGTTTGCCGGGGTATGCTTGTATTGATTCTAAAAAAGCAGATATCAACGTCTGGCGGCTCATTACTGCTGTTTTAAGCAGATGTTAACCCGTAAGACATTAAGCGCTTGTAGCGACGCTCTAACAACTCATCAACAGACAACTTATCTAACTTGCCTAATGTGTCGATCAGCGCTTTCTTTAAGTTGATACACAGAGCTTCAGGGTTACGATGTGCGCCACCCAATGGCTCTGCGACCACTTTATCCACCAAACCGAGCTCATGCAGGCTACCCGAAGTGATCCCCATCGCTTTAGCCGCATCCGGCGCACGCTCAGAACTTTTCCACAAAATTGAAGCACAACCTTCAGGAGAGATCACCGAATAAGTAGCGTATTGAAGCATCACCAACTCATCGCATACACCAATAGCTAAAGCGCCACCAGAACCACCCTCTCCAACTACGGTAGAGATAATCGGTGTCTTAAATTGGGACATTTTTGCCAGATTAAAAGCAATCGCCTCACTCTGGCCACGTTCTTCTGCATCAATACCAGGATAAGCACCCGGCGTATCAATAAACGTAAGAATTGGCATTTCAAAGCGCTCTGCCATCTCCATAAGACGCAACGCCTTACGATAACCTTCCGGGCGCGGCATGCCAAAATTACGACGTACTTTTTCTTTTACTTCACGGCCTTTCTGATGACCAATCACCATTACCGGCCGACCTTCCAGACGTGCGATACCACCAACAATGGCGGCATCATCAGAAAAATGCCGATCGCCATGAATCTCTTCAAAATCTTCAAACATCAAGCGCACGTAATCCAGCGTATAAGGGCGCTTCGGATGACGCGATAACTGTGAAATTTGCCATGCAGAAAGATTTGTGAAGATCGATTCCGTTAAACTGCGGCTTTTTCCTAACAGTTTGGTTAGCTCATCAGTGATATTAATCTCTGTACCATCACCAACTAGCCTTAACTCTTCAATTTTGGCTTCGAGCTCTGCGATAGGCTGCTCAAAATCCAGATAATTCGGATTCATTCGATTCTTTCCGCTTAACCAGTGAATAAATATTTCAAATTCAATCTGCCGATTTTACCGTTACACCGACAGGATAACCACCCTGATCAGTACTCTAGTATGATGCTTTCGTCACCAAAATGATCTTTCAGGGCTAAAATCAACTCATCCGAAGGGTTTACCCTCCAGCTATCACCCAGTTTGACCACTCCTGAAGCATCATCCCGGAAATACTCTACGCCAACAGGAAGCCCTTCCGCAGAGCGATAAGTTTGCAAAACCGCTTCAAATTGCTTCAGATGACGGGCAGATAACATTTTTTCAGCCGTTTTAACTTTCACAATCTGCGCATATTGTACCCGGGCCTGCGGAATGCTCGAGAGCTTATTGCAACGCACTTTCAGCCCCCCGGAATAGTCATCCTGCGTCACTTCACCTTCCATAATGACGATCGTGTCTTTCACCGCCCAGTCACGCGTCTGCTCATACAGCTCACCATAAACGGTGATATCAATACGCGCCGAGCGATCATCAAGCGTCAGAAAACAAAGAGAGTCGCCACGCTTGGTCTTTTTAACGCGCTGATCAACAATCAGACCGGCGATCTTTTGCTGCCGGCCTCGTGCAGGCTGCAGATCGACTATCTTTTTCGAGACGAAACGGCTCAGCTCTTTTTCATACTCATCAATAGGGTGGCCGGTGAGATACAAACCCAGCGTATCTTTTTCACCTTTCAAGCGCTCTTTATCCGACCAGCGACGTACATTAAGATATTCTTCGAAAGGATCGCGTGGCTGCTCCGATTCTACCTCACCAAACAAGTCAAATATGCCTGAATCCTGATTTCGCTCACTCTGATCAGCAGAACGCAGCGCATCACCTATAGCGGCCCATAACACAGAACGATCCGGCCCAAGCTTATCCAGCGCACCCGAGCGAACTAACGCCTCAAGCACACGCTTATTGAGTTTTTTGGCACCCACACGCTTACAAAAATCAAAGAAGTCTTTAAAATCACCCGCGCCATCATTGCGCGCTTTAACGATCGCTTCGATGGGGCCTTCACCCACGCCTTTAATCGCTCCCAAGCCATATACGATCTGCCCTTCAGCGTTCACCGTAAACATATAATCGCCAGAACAGACATCCGGCAAAGCTGGTGGCAATCCCATGGCACGACAATCTTCGATAAAGATTACGACTTTATCGGTGTTCTGCATATCTGCCGACATAACCGAGGCCATAAAGGGCGCCGGATAATGGGTTTTCAGCCAGGCAGTCTGATATGACACCAGCGCATACGCAGCTGAGTGTGATTTATTGAAACCATATCCGGCAAACTTCTCTACCAGATCAAAGATGTTACCGGCGAGATCACGATCAATATTATTCTGCTCACAACCAACCAGAAACCCTTCACGCTGCTTCGCCATCTCTTCAGGTTTTTTCTTACCCATGGCACGGCGTAACATATCTGCACCACCCAGCGAGTAACCTGCCATCACCTGAGCAATCTGCATGACCTGCTCTTGATAGAGAATAATCCCATAAGTAGGCTCTAATACCGGTTGCAAACTATCTAATTGATAATCTGCGTGCGGCCATGCCATTTCTGCACGCCCATGCTTACGGTTGATAAAGTCATCAACCATGCCAGACTGAAGAGGCCCCGGACGAAACAGTGCCACGAGTGCGACAATATCTTCAAAGCGAGAAGGTAGCAGGCGGCGTACCAGATCCTTCATACCACTGGACTCTAACTGAAATACAGCGGTTGTATTGGCTGATTGCAGCAGATCAAAAACCGTTTTATCTTCCAGTGGTATTAATGAGATATCGAGAGGCTCTTTCCCTTCTTTGGCCCGAATAGCATTAATTGTCTTCATCGCCCAATCAATGATAGTCAGTGTTCGCAAACCCAGAAAGTCAAACTTAACAAGGCCGGCTTCTTCTACATCATTTTTATCGAACTGAGTTACTAACCCGTGACCTTCCGCATCGCAGTAGGTTGCCGAGAAATCAGTGAGTTTGGTTGGTGCAATAACCACACCACCCGCATGCTTACCAACGTTCCGGGTTACCCCTTCGAGTTTATAAGCCATCTCCATAATTTCCTGGGCTTCCTCACTTCCCGCAACAAAATCGCTTAATGCAGGCTCTTGCTCCATCGCTTTGGTCAGCGTAATGCCGACTTCAAACGGAATCAGTTTGGATAGCTTATCCGCCAAACCAAACGCTTTACCTTGCACGCGCGCAACATCCCGCACAACCGCCTTAGCGGCCATGGTACCGAAGGTAATGATCTGCGAAACGGCATCGCGCCCATAAGTTCGCGCTACGTAGTCAATGACCTGATCACGATTATCCATACAAAAATCGATATCAAAATCGGGCATAGAGACACGTTCCGGGTTAAGAAAGCGCTCAAATAGCAGGTCGTATTCGAGCGGATCCAGATCGGTAATTTTTTGTGCATAAGCAACCAGCGAACCGGCACCCGAGCCACGACCAGGCCCAACAGGAATGCCGTTATCCTTAGCCCACTGGATAAAGTCCATGACGATCAAAAAGTAACCGGGAAATCCCATCTGGGTAATAATATCGAGCTCAAACGTGAGACGATCATCATACAATTTTCGTTTTGCTGCATACTCCGGGTCATTTTTATCCAGCAATATTTCTAAACGCTGCTCCAGGCCATCTTCAGAAACCTTACAGAAGTACTCATCCATCATCATTCCGGCAGGTACCGGGTATTTCGGAAGATAGTAGGTGCCTAAATCCAGCTCAATGTTACAGCGCCTGGCAATTTCCAGCGTGTTTTGTACGGCGCTGGGCAGGTCAGAAAAAAGCTCAACCATCTCTTCAGAAGTACGGAAGTATTGCTGTGCAGAGTAATTCTTTGAACGCCGGGGGTCTTCCAAAGTACGGCTCTGGTTAATACAAACACGTGCTTCATGGGCATCAAAGTCGCTTTCTTTAAGAAACATGACTTCATTGGTGGCAACCAGCGGGCAATTTTTCTCCAGACCTAAGCGTACACTTTCGGCAATAATAATATCTTCACCAACGCGTCCGGTTCTTTGCACTTCCAGATAAAAACGACCCGGGAAAAGCTGCATCCACTCATCAACAAGGCTATCGGCCATCCCTTTACCAGACAACATCGCGCGACCGATCTCACCTTCTCTACATCCGGATAAGGCGATCAAGCCTTCTGATTTTTCAATCAACCACGCCTTTTTAACCAGCGCTTTATCCAGAATAAAGTTTTGCCCTTGCGCATAAGCTCTTGAAATCAATTCCATTAAATGTCGATAACCAAGCGCGTTCTGTACCAACAGAGTGACGCGATAGGGTTCTGCTTCATTATCAGTTTCATTAAGCACTAAAATATCTGCGCCGCAAATTGGCTTAATACCGGCCCCCGTCGACGCTTTGAAAAACTTTACCAAAGCAAACAGATTCACCTGGTCTGTCATCGCGACGGCTGGCATACCCGCCTCTTTAGCAGCCGCCACTAAACCTTTGACGCGCACTAAACCATCAATCAGGGAAAACTCAGTATGTACACGCAGATGTACAAATTTTGTCGTAGGCATACTCTGTCCCATTATCTCACTGATGTTTCAAGTAGCTGTGCCACTGGCCGAAAGGATTTTCTATATTCAGGAAGAGGCCCGTATTTTTTCAAAGCACTCATATGCTGAGCTGTCGGATAGCCTTTATGCTTATTAAAAGCATATTCCGGATATTGTTCATGCAGCAGATACATCTCACGATCGCGCACCACTTTCGCTAAAATAGAGGCCGCACTAATAGCTGCCACTTTGGCATCGCCTTTGATAATAGCTTCTGATGGATAGGGAAGGTCCGGACATCGATTGCCATCAATCAAGACATAATCAGGATTAACATTCAGAGACATGACTGCTCTTTGCATGGCCAGCATACTTGCATGCAAAATATTTATCTGGTCAATTTCTACAGGTGATGCCGATGCGACTGCCCAGCATAAAGCCTTATCCATAATCTCTTCATATAAGGCTTCACGTTTTTTTTCAGACAGTTTTTTTGAGTCGGCCAAACCAAGGATCTGTTTATCCGGATGTAAAATAACCGCGGCCGCTACTACATTACCCACCAGGGGACCCCGACCGACTTCGTCAACACCGGCCACACGACCATACTGAGAAAAATCGGGCATTAAGGACGACTGCATGTTATCACTCCCTTTTGCTTTAATAGTGAGATAACCGCATCTGCTGCCCTTTCATCGGCATCCAGCTGGATAGTTTTATTAATTTCAGAAAAACGCACATTTAAATGTGACTGATAAGCCGTATCCTCAAGCGCCTTTTGCATTTCACTTGCCAGCCTTTGCGGCGTTACATCGTTTTGTAATATCTCTGGCACCAACTTCTCCCCCGCAAGAATATTAGGTAATGATACATATGGGGTTTTTATCATGCGTGAATAAATAGCATAGGTTAATGGCGACATTTTATAAGCGACTACCATAGGCTTTCTCAATAGCGTCGCCTCCAGGGTTGCCGTACCTGATGCGATTAAAATAGCATCAGCAGCCGCCATGGTTTCTCTGGATTGGTTGAGTAACAATCTGATATTCAACTCAGGAAATTTCTCATCCAAAAGCTGTTGCAACCAAACGCGGCGCTTAAGGTTTGCGGCGGGTAAAAGAAAGGTCATATCAGGAAATTTTTGTTGTAATAGCTCAGCAGCCCCTAAAAAGGGTTCGGCTAAATATTTCAACTCACTTGACCTGCTACCCGGCAATATCGCAACAACCTTGCCCTCACTCGAAATGTTCAAGTTACTACGCGCATCCGGCAAGTGATGATCGCGTGCTATCAGATCCGCTAAGGGATGGCCAACACAAACAACATGCTGTTGTGTCGGCTGATAGTACTGAGCTTCAAAGGGGAACAGTGATAACAGCAGATCTGCTGATTCTTTGATTTTGTATATGCGCTTTGCTTTCCAGGCCCATACGGAAGGACTGACATAATGAACCGTCGCAATACCTGCCGACTTCAACCGCTGCTCTAAAGTAAGATTAAAGTCCGGAGCATCAATACCAATAAAAATATCAGGCGGGTTAGCAATTAGACCAAGACACAGCTTCTTCCTGATCGAGAGAAGCTCGGGCAGTCGTCCCAACACCTCAACCAGACCCATGACAGAAAGCTTATCCATAGGAACATCTGAGACGAAACCCTCGGCACACATCAAATCACCACCGATACCGTAAAATTCGCTATCCGGATAATGCCTTTTGATTGCCTGAATCAGACCCGCTCCAAGAATATCGCCTGAGGCCTCACCTGCTACCATCGCAATTCGCAGCTTGGTCACTATAGCCTCCTGATAGCCTGCTAGCGAATAACTCCTCGGGATGAGGATTGTAGAGAGTAAATTAATGGAAGTATTTCGGCAGAATCTAACGCCATCACGGAGAGTTGCTGCAACGCTTGATCTACCGTCAATTTTTGGCGATAAATTATTTTATAGGCCTGCTTAATCTGCCTGACCATTTCAGGTGTAAAGCCACGTCTCTTTAGTCCTTCAGCATTGATACCATGGGGCTGAGCTGGATTTCCCGTCGCCAGGACATAATCCGGTACATCTTTTAATACAACAGTACCGGCCCCACACATAACGTGAGAACCGATACGACAGAATTGATGTACCGCCGTAAAACCACCCAGTATAGTATGACTGCCAAGATTGACGTGCCCGGCAATAGCAGCATTATTCGCCATTATGACATGATCCCCGACGATACAGTCGTGGGCAACATGTGCATATGCCATAAAAAGATTATGGCTACCGATTTTTGTCAGGGAGTTATCCTGAACGGTACCCCGGTGAATAGTACAACCTTCACGAAAAACGTTTGAGTCGCCTACTTCAAGGTAGGTAATCTCGCCTGCATACTTTTTATCCTGACAGTCTTCGCCAATTGATGAAAACTGGAAAATCCGATTATTAGAGCCAATGCGTGTTGTCCCCTTAATAACCACATGCGAGGCAATGATTGTTCCTTCGCCGATAACGACATCAGGCCCAATATAAGACCAGGGCCCTACTTCAACGTTATCTGCGAGTATAGCTTTAGGATCAATAATTGCTCGTGGATCAATCACTTTTTACACCTTTCGATCAGCACATAGGATAGTAGCTGAGCTAACGATAGCACCATCAACCGATGCTTTCACCGCAAATTTCCAAATACCACGTTTTTCAGACAGAATAGTTGCCTCTAGCTTCAGCTGATCTCCTGGCACTACCGGACGCTTAAAACGCAATTTGTCGGAGCCGACGAAATAATAGATTGAACCGTCCTGCGGTGTTTTATTCATGGTTTTAAAGCCCAGTATACCGGCAGCCTGAGCCATTGCTTCAATAATGAGTACACCGGGCATCACAGGATGCTCAGGAAAGTGACCATTAAAGTAAGGTTCATTCACAGTCACATTTTTCAGCGCGACGATGGACTCACCCGGAACGAGTTCAAGCACTCTATCAACCAATAAAAACGGGTAGCGATGAGGGAGATACTCCCTTATTTCATTAACATCCATTATCTGTTTTAACCTTCACTAGAAAATTTTTTAACTTGCTGTTCTAACGTGGTGATACGCTTCGCCATCTGATTCAATTGCTTAAAGCGAACGACATTTTTTTTCCAATCACGATGTAATTCTTGCCCCGTTCCTGAAGATAACACCTGCCCGGGCTCAGTAACGGACTTACTAATCAGCGTCATCGCTGTAACATGAGTATTATCAGCAACCGTTAAGTGCCCTACAATGCCACTTAAACCGGCGATGGTACAGCGGCTGCCAATTCTAGTGCTTCCAGCGATTGCCGTACAGCCCGCAATGGCAGTTTGTTCACCAATTACCACATTGTGTGCTATCTGTATCTGATTATCGAGTTTCACACCATCATGTATATAGGTATGGTCCAATGCACCCCGATCTATCGTTGTTCCCGCACCAATCTCAACATCCCGACCAATGCGTACACCGCCAAGCTGATGTATTTTAACCCAGCCATCTTTCGTTGGCGCAAAGCCAAACCCATCGCCACCCAAGATCACACTTGAATGGATCAGACAGTCTTCACCAATCCGTACATTGTCATACAGCACAACACCTGCCTCCAGGCGGGTATTTCTGGCAATAACACAGTTATTTCCAATCACTGAATTGGCGCCGATATAAACACCGGACTCAACCACTACGTTATCGCCAATGACAACGCCAGGACTAATAAAAACATCCGTGCTGATTGAGGAGGAAATACTGATAGAAGCAGATTGATCAATATACGGAGAACAAGGAGCGCGCCAATCGAACAGTTTTGTCAGTTGTGCGAACGCCAAATAAGGGTCAGTGACGATAATCGCTGCACAGGGTAGATTTTCAGCATACTCTTCAGCGACTAATACAGCCGTTGCGCGTGTTGTAGCTAAACGGGACACATATTTTTTATTCGCTAAAAAACTTAACTGGCCTGATTCAGATGCGTCAAGGGTGTTCAAAGAAGAAACACTCAAGTTGGCATCGCCCAACAGCCTCCCACCAACACGGGAGGCCAAATCAGACAACAAATACGTTGGCACAGTATCCGGCATTCTTACTTATTAAGCTGCTGTATTACGGATTCTGTGATGTCGAAACCTTTAGCCACATAGACTGTTGCTTTTTTGGCAACAACCACATCATAGTTATTATCATCAATGATTTTTTTGATAATTTTATCAAGTTTCGGACGCATTTCATTGATGAACTCTTGTTGACGCTCAGCTCCTTTTTGCTGCAAAGCCTGACCACTGCGCTGATACTCTTCAAACGCTTTCTGGAACTGTAATTGAGCTTGTCGCAACGCATCCGGCGTCATTGATGCGCCATTCTGCTGAATCTTCTCGCGCAAGGATTTTGCCTGTTTTTCAAGCTCCAGCACCCGCTTCTGCTCACCCTGAAGTTCTTTCTTCAAAGTCTCACGAAAGCCATTCGCCGCATTCGACTTAAGCAAAGCCTCTTCATAACCTAAAACAGCCACTTTATCGGCCAGAACAACGGGTGCAAATACAACCGACACACAAATAGCAATAATCTTTAGTAACTTCATATTGTATTCCTTAATTTAGAAGCCAATTTTAAAAACTCTGACCAAGAGAGAACTGGAATATTTCAGTCTCATCAGTGGCTTTTTCATTTAATGCTTGAGCAATAGAGAAAGATAATGGTCCCAATGGCGATAACCAGCTAATACCCAAACCTGCAGAGTATCTTAACTCCTCAAACTCTACCCCTTCTGAACAGAGAGAAGCAGCCGATGTTGAACTCAAGCACTCTGTCGTAAAGACATTCCCCGCATCAACAAAAAAGAGTGAACGCCAGCTACTCTGATTTTCTATAAACGGCAGTGGAAAAATAAGCTCTGCACCACCCACAACCATCATATTGCCGCCAAACGGATCATCATTTGAGTCACGCGGACCCAATGAGTTATTGCTATAACCCCTGACTGTTCTCAAACCACCGGCAAAGAAATGCTTGAAGAATGGATAGGTATTATCACCATAGCTTTGTGCATAACCAAGACGCCCTTTAAGCCCCAAGATCCAACCCGAATCATCAACGAATGGCTTATAGTATTTCGCCTGATAGAGTGCCTTGTAGTAACTTAAATCACTACCCGGAACGGATACTTCCAGACTGGCTTGATGAGAATAACCGCTCGAAGGGAAAAGTAAACGGTTTAAGTGGTTATTACTCCAGGCAAGTGTACCCTTAAGGTTCAGGTACTCATTACCCTCGGTATCGATAAATGACTGTATTTCATCTACCGGCACCTCATCATTAGTATTCACTTCAATAGTTTCGATACCCAATGAAAAGCTCAACCGCTGGAAGTCATCAATCGGATAACCGAATGTTACACCACCACCGTACTCGTCCAAAGAATAGCTACTCACATCATCTTCTTCAAAGTCGCTTTTGCGATAAAAGACATCAAAACCACGGCTGACACCGTCAACGGTAAAGTAAGGATCCAGATAGTTAAAACTGGCTTCTTTCGCCGTCGAGCTGTTCGTCAGGTTAAAACCAACCTTTTTACCCGAACCGAAGAAGTTATCCTGCTGAACACCCAAGTCCAATATAATCCCATCATTTTGGGAAAAACCGACACTCGCTGTAAACTGTCCTGACTGTTGCTCTTCAACCGTATAATTCAGATCAACCTGATCATCCGTGCCAGCCACCCGCGACGTTTCTAAATTAACTGAACGAAAGTACCCGGTACGATCCAGTTTTTGCTTGGTTTTTTCGATATTACTGGTAGAAACAATCGCTGCTTCCATCTGTTGCATTTCACGACGCACAACATCATCCGCTGTACGACTATTGCCGCGAACGTTTATACGTCTCACATAGGTTTGCTTACCGGGATCAACAAAGAACTTAAGCGAGACTGACTTATCTTCTTCATGAACACTCGGTGCAGGATTAATATTGGCGAACATATAGCCTTTATCACCCAGCATTTTGGACATAGCGTCTTGCGCATCAATCATAGCTTTACGCGAAAACACATCGCCTTGCTTAACCGAAATCGCACCTTTCAGAGCTTCCTCTGCGATAACAAGATCTCCGGAAACATCTACATCACGTATTGTATACTGCTCGCCTTCATGAATATTGACGGTAATAAATACATTCTTTTTATCTGGCGTAATTGATACCTGCGTTGAATCTATCGCGAAGTTAACATAGCCCCGATCCATATAATGCGAACGCAGTCTCTCTAGATCAGCAGAAAGTTTCTCACGGGCATAGCGATCATCTTTAGTATAAAACGACCAAAAACTTGGAAGCTTAAGCGAAAATAATTTCTTCAGCTCCTCATCTGAGTAAGTGCTGTTTCCAATAATATTGATATGCTGAATCGACGCTATACTGCCTTCTTTTATATCAATATTCAGTGCCACACGATTTCCGGACAGCGGCTCCACTGAGGTAGAGATAGCTGCGCCATAACGCCCCTGCCCAACATACAGACGCAACAAATCCTGCTCAATTTGATCCAATGCAGATCGCTTGAAAACATCTCCTTCACGCAACCCTGATTGTGACAAGCCTTTTAACAGGTCTTCTTTCTTTATCACCTTATTACCGGCCAGTTTAATAAGGCTTATTGAAGGCCGCTCTTTAACCGTCAAGATCAAATAACCGTCTTCTCTGGCGATACTTATATCTTCAAAATATCCGGATTTGAAAAGCTGCTTAGTCGCCTCAGCCAGATTGCCTTCATTAACCATATCTCCGGATGCGATAGGAAAATTCCTAAAAACAACACCCGCTTCTACTCGTTGAACCCCTTCCAGCCGAATATCCTGCACCTGAAATGGAGCAAAGGCGGCATTTACACTACCGGCCAACAAAACCAAACCAAGTACGAGTCCAAATTTATTCTTCATGAAACCTCTTCCCAGTCAAAAGCCGCTGCTTTTTACAGGCGCAAAAAATCATTAACGATGGCCAGTGTCATAAGCGACAAAAGCAAAGCCATACCCAACTTAAATCCAATTACCTGTATTTTTTCACTCACCGGCCGACCGGTAATCAGCTCAATACCGTAATAAAGCAAATGCCCACCATCTAGCACAGGAATCGGCAACAAGTTCAAAACCCCTAAGCTAATACTCAGATAAGCAAGGAAGCTCACAAAAGGTTCAAACCCAGATGCGGCAGAGGCGCCCGCCACTTTAGCAATGGTTATCGGACCACTCAAGTTTTTTACTGAGATAACACCTTCAATCATTTTCCAGATCGAATCCAGTGTCAAACCCACCATGTGAACTGTTTTATTAAACGCTGCACCCACTGCTTCTACAGGCCCGTATTGAATATTGCGCAGCATATGCTCAGGCCATTCAGGCGTTTTAACCCCCGCACCAATAACACCCTGAACAGCACCGTCCTCCAGTACTTTTTGTTCAGGAGTGACGCGTAACATCGTAACCGTTGCATTTCGCTCAATGGTCACTTCCAATAGCTGACCTGGCGATTGCTGGATTATATCCACCAATGCCATCCAATTATCAATACGGGTATCATTTATTTTCTGAATAACATCGCCAACCTTGAGACCGGCTTGATCGGCAGCCCCGTTAGCAACAATATGCCCTAATACAGGCTTAACTTCAGGCCGATAGGGGCGAATACCCATAGCTGATAATGGAGATTCTTTTTCAATATCAACACTCCATTTATCTAACGCCATTGTATACACTTTAGGGCTGGCAGAAGGAGAACTAATCACCGACACAAACAACTGCTTCGATTCACCGATATGTGAAGCGAAACGCAAATTAACATCATCCCACGAACGAACAGGATAACCATCAACCTCGACGATTTCAGCGCCTACAGGCATACCGGCTTTTGCGGCAATAGAGCCCGTTTCAACAGATCCTACCACTGGAACGACCACACTAACGCCGACAATAAACATCATCCAGTAAGCAAAAACAGCAAAGAGCAGGTTCACCAATGGCCCTGCGGCAACAATGGCTATACGCTGCAGGACAGGTTTGTTGTTAAACGCTCTTGACTTGAGATGCTCAGGAACACTGCCTTCGCGCTCATCCAGCATCTTCACATAACCGCCCAACGGAATGGCCGAAATAGAGTATTCTGTGCCGTCTTTACCTTTATGCAGCCATAATGATTTTCCAAACCCCACGGAAAACCGAAGCACATCAACGCCACAGCGACGGGCTACCCAGAAATGCCCCCACTCATGAATAGTAACCAATATTCCGAGGGTAACAATGGTAGCCAGAATCGTTTGAATAATTTCCATCTATGAGTCACACAATTGGCAGGAAAGTTAAACCGAGATAATACAAGGGTGCTGCCGCAAGAATACTGTCTATGCGATCCAGCACTCCTCCATGACCCGGCAAAATGGTACCGCTATCTTTAACGCCTGCATGCCGCTTCAGTAAGCTTTCAAACAAGTCGCCCATGACTGATACGAGCCCGACGACAAGACTTAATAACATTAAATAGACTACTGAACTAAACGTGAGTTCATTCCACCAGGAAAAAGCTAATACCGTCAGCCCAACGGCTACCAGTCCACCATACATACCTTCACGCGTCTTTCCCGGGCTCACATGCGGGGCGAGCTTAACCCGACCCCAACGCTTTCCAGAAAAGTAGGCACCGATATCAGCAGCCCAGACAATCAGCAGAATCAACAACAGCCAGGCATCACCCGATTCCAGCGCCTTTAATTCCACCATACTCAGCCAGGCTGCTGAGAGGAGCAGAACACCACACAGAGTTCTGACTGCAGATTTTTCCCACATACCTGAGCCTGGATATCGACAGATCCAGAAAATTGCCATTAACCAAACAAAAACGGCCGGAAACAGAACGAAGTAATCATGGCCTGTTTCGTAAAACCAACTACTTATCCCTATCGCCACAAGAACAAAAAAACAAAATACTAAACGATGAAGGGGTTTTTTCAAGCCAGATAACAGCGCCCATTCCCATGCACCGATAAGAGTAACCAACGCGAAGAAAATAGCAAAACCCATAACCGGCAGCAGAAAAACCCCACACAAAACTACAGGCGCAAGTACCGACGCAGTAATTATTCTCTGCTTAAGCACTCGCTTCAGCCTCTATCTGGGCACTGGTTTTACCAAAACGGCGTTCACGGGCACAAAAGTCCCGAATCGCTGTTGCCAATGAGTTTTTATTAAAGTCAGGCCAATAGTCATCGACAAAATATAACTCAGTATACGCCATCTGCCAGACCAGAAAATTGCTGATGCGGTTTTCACCTCCGGTTCTTATACAAAGATCCGGCTTAGGTTGTTCATGCAGCATCACATAGTGATCAAAAACGGATTCGGTTATATCTTCAGGAGTGCAGCGCCCTTCAACACAGTCTTTCGCCAGACGTTGCGCTGCCTGTACTATGTCCCAGTGTCCACCGTAATTTGCTGCAACATTCAAGGTCAAAAGGGTATTATCTGCGGTCAGTGCTTCCACTTTTGCTATTTTTTTCTGCAGCGACTCACTAAAACGCGATTTATCTCCAATCACATTTAAGCGGATATTGTTTTTATGCAGCTTCTTGGCCTCTCTGTTCAGCGCCAAAGAGAACAACTCCATAAGTCCGCTAACTTCTAGCTCAGGCCGCTTCCAGTTTTCACTACTGAATGCAAAAAGTGTCAGTGATTGTATGCCATATTCAACACACCCTTCGATCACACTGCGCACGCTATCCACGCCAGCTTTATGCCCGGCGAGACTCGGCAAGCGACGTGCTTTAGCCCAGCGATTATTACCATCCATAATAATCGCTATATGTTTAGGCAACACTTTATCAATCGGAATATTTAATTTAGCATGTACTGACATATAGAGAGGCAGACAGGCCGGCTCACACCAGCCCTCCTTCTAATTTTAGATTTCCATCAAATCTGCTTCTTTCTTCTCAAGCAGACTATCGATTTCGGCTACATATTTATCGGTCAATTTTTGAACAACATCTTGACCACGGCGTTCTTCATCTTCCGAAATGTCTTTTTCTTTCAATAATTCTTTAAGATCATTATTAGCATCGCGTCGAACATTACGCACCGACACTCTTGCTGATTCGGCTTCCTGACGCGCCTGACGAATATACACCTTACGCGTTTCCTCTGTCAGCGCCGGCATCGGAACACGAATCACACCACCGTTAGAAGAAGGGTTCAACCCCAGATCAGACTTATAGATAGCTTTTTCTATATCTGAAACGGTTTGTTTTTCCCAAGGGGAAATCATTAAAGTCCTGGCATCTTCAACGCTAACATTAGCAACTTGCTGAAGCGGGACTGGAGCGCCGTAGTACATAACCTGAACAGAGTCTAAAATACTCGGGTGCGCACGCCCTGTGCGAATTTTTTTAAAATGCGCTATTAGTGACTCAACGCTTTTCTGCATCCGCGCTTCAGTTTCTTTAGCTATTTCATTCAGCATATTGATCTCCTGTTACCTCGCCACATATCAACGTACCCTCATCTCCGCCTCCCAGCAGATTAACAAGAGCACCGGGACGATTCATATTAAACACCCGGACAGGCATATTATGGTCACGGGTTAGGCAAATCGCCGTCAAATCCATTACACCCAGCTGCTTATCCAGCACCTCATCATAAGACAGGCGTAAATAACGCTTGGCTGAAGGGTCTTTCATTGGATCTGCAGTATAAACGCCATCAACTTTTGTTGCCTTTAAAACAACATCAGCGTCGATCTCAATCCCTCGCAGGCATGCTGCCGAATCCGTAGTAAAAAAAGGATTCCCGGTACCGGCTGAAAAAATCACCACATCGCCCTGACTCAAATAGCGCATGGCATTACGGCGATCATAATGATCAACAACACCGCTCATGGGGATAGCAGACATAACTCGTGTCGCTATATTTGATCTTTCTAGTGCATCTCTCAGCGCCAGAGAGTTCATCACAGTGGCAAGCATACCCATATGGTCGCCTGTCACCCTATCCAATCCCGCCGCACTTAACGTTGCACCACGAAACAGGTTACCGCCACCAATAACAATCCCAACCTGAACACCTATACCGACCAACTGACCTATTTCAAGCGCCATACGATTAAGAACTTTAGGGTCGATGCCAAAATTTTCTTCCCCCATCAAGGCTTCACCGCTTAACTTGAGAAGAATACGTTTGTATTTAGCATGTTTGGAATGTACGGCAGGCATTACAGAGTCTCCGCAGAACGAAGTTAAAAGGACTTAAAAGTGTGCGTACTGTAACACAGCACACACACCTTTCTAACGAACAGAATTATTTATTATTTAACTGAGCAGCCACTTCCGCTGCAAAGTCAAGCTGTTCAACTTCGATACCGTCACCCACTTCCAAACGACAGAAAGCGACAACTTCACCGCCAGCAGCCTTAACCATTTCACCAACGGTTTGCTCAGGATTTTTAACAAACGCCTGTTCAACAAGGCTATTCTCTGCGAGAAATTTATTGATACGACCAACAACCATTTTTTCTGCAATAGCAGCCGGTTTACTAGCCATATCCGGCTGAGCCAGAATAATTTCTTTTTCTTTAGCTATGACTTCTGCAGGCATATCGCTCTGAGAAACCACTTGCGGGTTAACTGCAGCCACATGCATTGCAACATCTTTAGCGACGTCAGCATTTGCACCTTTAACAGCAACCAGTGTAGCAATACGATTGTTGCTGTGAACATAAGCAGCAACCAATTCGCCTTCCAGAATAGCGATGCGACGAAGACCAATATTTTCACCAATCTTCTGAACCAGCGCTTCACGAGCGGATTCCAACTCGCCAGCCATCAGCGCAACGACATCATCACTTTTAGCGGCAAACGCAGCATCAACAACTTTAGAAACAAAACCAAGAAAGCCTGCATCACGTGCGGCAAAGTCAGTTTCAGAATTTACTTCGACAATAACACCATAAGAATTATCATCAGCAACGCGTACAGCAACCACACCATCAGCAGCAGTACGGCCCGCTTTTTTAGCGGCTTTCATGCCTGATGATTTACGCATTTCATCAATGGCTGCTTCAACATCACCGCCGGCTTCAGTTAGTGCTTTTTTGCACTCCATCATACCCAAACCTGTACGATCGCGCAGTTCTTTAACTAACTTAGTCGATACACTTGCCATTCTTATTACCCCTTGATTACGCATTCAATCAAAATCTGAAAAGGGGAGCATAGCTCCCCTTGATACGACTCATGCTGCTGAAAATAGCTTCAACAGCGACAGAAAATTATTCTGCAGCCGCTTCTACCTCAACAAATTCACTTTTATCGCCGCTGGCAACTTCAGTACCGTCGCTGCACGCATCAGCTATAGACTTAACATAGATCTGAATGGCACGAAGAGCATCATCATTACCCGGGATAACGTAATCAATACCATCTGGATTGCTATTAGTATCAACGATACCAATAACAGGAATACCCAGTTTGTTAGCTTCATTTACCGCAATACGCTCGTGATCAACATCAACAACGAACAACGCATCAGGCAAACCGCCCATATCCTTAATACCACCGATAGCACGATCCAGTTTTTCCATCTCACGCTGACGCATCAACGCTTCTTTTTTAGTCAACTGAGAAAAAGTGCCATCAGAAGATGCACCTTCAAGCTCACGCAGACGACGGATGGACTGACGAATAGTTTTGTAGTTCGTCAACATACCACCCAACCAGCGATGATTTACGAACGGCATACCTACACGCAGTGCTTCTTCTTTAATGATTTTGCTTGCAGCACGCTTTGTACCGACGAACAAAACTTTATTTTTGTTCTGAGCCAAACCTTCAACCACGTTGATAGCACCGTTTAGTGCTGGCAAGGTGTGTTCCAGGTTGATGATATGAATTTTATTACGCGCACCAAAAATGTATTGAGACATTTTTGGATTCCAGTAACGGGTCTGGTGACCAAAGTGAACGCCTGCTTTCAGCAGTTCGCGCATTGTAACTTGTGCCATGTTTAGCATTTCCTGTTTTAAATTGGGTTCAACCTCCACATATCCCAGCATCCAACCGTAAAACGGCACCCGGAAACTGTGACGATATGTGTGTGAGATATTCCTCGCAATGCTGTCTGCATTTCGGGAGCGCGTTTTATACCACAAGATGCGCTCAATTTGAAGGTCGACTTCGCTCAGAGAGGATAATTCGGTACAATCACTGCCATTGTGCTTAACGCCAACACTTAACAACCACCAAGTTCAGGATTCACCCTTCAAAGGAACACTATGTCCATTACTATTAAAACCCCGGAAGAGATAGAAAAAATGCGCATCGCGGGACGACTCGCAGCCGAGGTTCTTGAGATGATAGAACCACACATCAGCGCCGGCGTCACGACCAACCGACTGGATCAGATCTGCCACGATTATATCACTCAGCAACAGCAAGCCATCCCCGCCCCGCTGAATTACCACGGCTTTCCTAAATCTATTTGCACTTCAATCAATCAGGTCGTATGTCACGGCATCCCAAATGATAAGCCGCTAAAAGACGGCGACATGATTAACATAGACATTACTGTCATCAAAGACGGCTACCATGGCGATACCAGCAAAATGTTTTTCGTCGGCAAAGCAGCCCCGCACGCCACTCGACTCGCTGAAGTGACACTTGAATGCCTCTATAAGGGCATCGAATTAGTTAAGCCAGGCGCTTTTCTCGGCGATATCGGCCACGTCATTCAAAAGCATGCAGAAGCCAACCATTACACGGTTGTAAGGGAATATTGCGGCCACGGTATTGGCAGAGAGTTTCACGAAGACCCGCAAGTTCTCCACTACGGCAGACCCGGAACCGGAGTAAAACTCGAAGCGGGTATGATTTTTACTATTGAACCCATGATCAATGCCGGTAAGCGGGATGTAAAACTATCTAAAAAAGATGGCTGGACCGTAGAAACCAAAGACCGTCGCTTATCCGCACAATGGGAACACACTATATTGGTCACTGACTCAGGCCATGAAGTACTGACTAAGCGTTCTGAAGAAAAATTTTAATCACACTGGATTAAAGAATGAACACGACCTTACAGCAACTAGCCGAAACGGACACTTTTATTGACTGGGCGGAGTTCGAAGCACGCCTGGCAAGCGACGAATCGCCAATTAAAGTATTCAAAAGCACGATTAAAAAAGCGCAAGCTGAAATGGATGCCCGCTTCAAATCTGGCGAAGATATTCGCAAGTTGATTTATGGCCGTGCCGCTATTATCGACAAGATCCTGATCTCCGCATGGAATCTGTTTAAATGGCCCGATAACCAGCAGATCTCATTAATCGCAGTGGGCGGGTATGGTCGCGGCGAGCTGCACCCGCATTCAGATGTTGACCTGTTGATTCTTCTTGATGATATCGACCCGACCGTCTACGAGGAGAGTATCAGCAATTTCCTGATGTTATTATGGGATATCGCGTTGGAAATCGGCTCCAGTGTGCGCAACATAGAAGAATGTTATGAAGAAGCCCGTGATGACATCACGATTGCCACCAACCTTATCGAGTCCAGACCGCTGACCGGCGACCCAGCGTTACACCAGCGCATGTATGACCGCGTCACATCAGAAGGCGCCTGGACCGATAAAGAATTTTTTATCGCCAAACTCAAAGAACAGAAAGCCCGTCACGAAAAAACTAACGACACAGAATACAATCTTGAGCCCAACTTAAAAAAATCTCCCGGCGGATTGAGAGATCTGCAAACGATCGGCTGGGTAGCCAAACGTCACTTCGGTGCGACTTATATTCGCGATCTGGTTGATCACGGCTTTGTTACCGAATCTGAACTGGAAACCCTTAACCGCGGTGAACTTTACCTCTGGACTGTGCGCTACGCACTGCACATGCTATGCCGACGCCGTGAAGACCGCCTGCTATTTGATCATCAGCGCACACTCGCCGACTTTTTCGGCTACAAAGATCAACACGGTGCGCTGGCTGTCGAGCAGTTTATGAGCAAATATTATCGTGTCGCGATGGCGATGGCAGAATTCAATGACATGCTACTGCAATACTTTAATGAAGCCATCCTGAAGATTGACGACAAACAAACAATCACGTCCATCAACAAGCGCTTTCAGATTCATAATAATTACCTGGAAGCCACCTACGACAAAGTCTTTGAACATCAGCCTTTCGCCATTCTTGAGGCTTTCGTATTACTTGCTCAGCACGATGATATACTCGGCGTTCGCGCATCCACGATTCGTCTGCTAAGGGATCACCGTCATCTGATTAATGATGAGTTTCGTAATGACCTGCGCAATACCAGCTTATTTATGGAACTTCTGCGCTCGCCCAACGGTGTATCTACCGAGCTTAAACGCATGAACCGCTACGACATTCTCGGGCGTTACCTGCCGGAGTTCGGTAAAATTGTCGGCCAGATGCAGCACGACCTATTTCATATCTACACCGTCGATGCGCATACGCTAAAAGTAATCCAGATGATGCGCCAATTTCGCCATTCAAATCATCGGGAACAGTTCCCGATTGCGCACAAAGTGGTTAACAGCCTGCCAAAAATCGAACTGCTTTATATTGCCGGCCTCTATCATGACATTGCTAAAGGACGCGGTGGAGACCATTCAGAACTCGGTGCAGAAGATGTGCTGGTTTTTTGTGAACGCCACCGACTGGGAAAATGGGACAGCCACCTCACGGCCTGGCTTGTCCGCAGCCACTTGCTGATGTCGATGACGGCACAACGTAAAGACATTACCGACCCGGACGTTATCCATACATTTGCCATGCAGGTTCGCGACACGGTCCATCTTGATTATCTTTACGTACTGACCGTTGCTGACATTAACGCCACGAATCACACTTTATGGAATAACTGGCGCGCCACTTTGCTAAGACAGTTATATATGGAAACCAAGCGAGCATTAAAACGCGGACTGGAAAATCCTATCAATAAAGAGGATCGTATTGATCAGGTGCAACATGAAGCAATGGCCATATTGTCCAGCTCAGGCCAGCACGAACAGGAAATCAAGGAATTCTGGGCCATGCTGGGTGAGGATTATTTCTTACGCGAAGAAGCCAAAAATGTTGCCTGGCAGACACAGTCCATTCTTGAGCACGGATCAAGCGAACTACCGCTCGTTCTGATTCAAAAGACTTCATACAGGGTTCACGAAGGGGCTACCGAAATCTTTATTTACAGTGAAGATGTTCCAAACCTGTTCGCAGCCACCGTAGCCACACTGGATCAACTGCATCTGAACATTCAGGACGCGCGCATCATTCTGACTGATGATGGTCGCTCGTTAAATACCTATACCGTTCTGACTGATGATGACGAGCCTCTGTCAGAGAACCCCGGCTATCTTCAAAGCATTCAGGAACGCCTGATCGAAGAACTGGACGATCCTGACGACTACCCGGACATTATACACCGGCGCGTACCAAGACAAATGAAGCTATTTGCCTTGCCGACCACCGTAAGCCTGAGTAACGACCCGAATTTACAGCTGACCATCATGGAAGTGCGCAGTCCCGATCGTCCTGGCTTACTCGCCCGTATTGGTCAGATTTTTGCTGAACTCAACATTTCTGTGCGCAAAGCAAAAATAGCCAGTGTTGGCGAACGAGTTGAGGATTTTTTCTTTATCACCGATGATGAGGGGCTACCCATTAGCGATCCCGATCTTTGTCAGGAGCTACAGATGCGTGTATGCAGAGAGCTTGACGAACATATACGCGATGAATAAATAACAGACAGCTCTCTCATAAACAGAACCGTCGTGAAGAGAACTGCATCAAGAGGCCTAGCATGAACCAACAAACCAAAACTGAAATTGAAGCGGCAGCGTTTCGCCAACTGGTCGCCCATCTGGATAAGCGCAAAGATGCTCAGAACATAGACCTCATGAACCTGGCAGGATTTTGTCGTAACTGCTTATCCAAATGGTACAAAGCCGCGGCGGAAGAACGTGGTGAGGAAATAAATTACGAGCAAGCCAGAGAGATTATCTATGGCGAACCCTATGCAGACTGGAAGGAGAAGTACCAAAAAGAAGCAAGCAGCGAACAACTGGCTGCTTTTGCGCAAACGACAACTGACAAATAACGAGCAGAGATTTTCTCAGTTTTTTCTATACTGCAGCGGCCTACTGAACCCAGGCCCGCTGCAACTGAGCCATATCCACTTCCAGAATCGTTGCATATGTATCATCCTGCACCGGATACGATTTAACGACCCGGGCTCCGCGTACAAAGCCTGCCACTGCCGCTTTAAACGAATCCCGCTGCATTACCATATCCTCAACGCTAGTCGTGCCGTAAATATACTGCCCATGCACCACCCCAACCAGCTCCTGATAAGCCCTGAGTTTTGAAGCTCGCATCGCCATCACTACTTTTTGCTGGCGCGTTTCACCGGGCTGTAAACTAATGGGGGCATATCCAGTTGCCTGCACCCAGATTGGATCGGGCGCTGGTTGCTTCACAAAAGACGGAGAAGGCAAATCATTACCAATCTCTTTCGCTGTTTGCACAACGGTTTCACAGCCACTTAAAAACACGCACAACAGGATCAACACAAACTTCATTTAAGAGACCTCATCGGAACTGCACCATTTTCAATAATATATCCATTATTCAATGCTTTAACCGGATCAAAGCCTGGCAGCGCCCCTTCAAGACGCTGATTAACAATATGCGTCTGAGCAGATGCCAATACCTGACGGGTTGTCGTATCCAGCACCCGGGCATTAATGACGATGCCATCAGGATGATGCGCATAGGTGCCGGTTAGTACGAAATAGATTTTATAACGCTCCCGCAACGCGGACATATTTTGCTTTGATACAGGCGATTTCAGCGTCGTAGCTAAACTAATGGCCCGGTAATCGACAAGATTATAGCCGCGCTGCTGCAACGGGAAGATAAAACTTTCCGACAACCGCTCACCCAATAACGGATCAGGCACACTCTGACGCAAGGATTTAAAAGGCAGCACAGCGATAGGAAAGCGCTTCACTCTATTTTGGTTCAAGCCATTCACCAACTGCACTGCCATCTGCTCAACGGCCTCGCTAACAGGATCAACTTTAGCCCTGTTATCCGCGACCATCGCAAACGGGACAGGCTCAGCCAGCGTGGTGTTACGCGCCTCATTTAACAAGGCCTTACTGGCTTGGGGACTTAGTTTTTCAATTTTAACGGGTACAGGCTGTTGATAACCGCAGCCCACGCTAATCAGACTCGCCAGTACGATTGACCCGATCTTTTTTATCATAACAGCTCGCCTACACTCCATTTACAGCACACTAACAAAACCTATAAGGACAGATTGAGACAGGCGTCAACATATACATCAACACACAGTTTGCATGTCAGGCGTAAATTGCATACCTTTCACCTATTGCTCACCTATTCTTAATATATCGGTCAGGTTGCTCTCATGTTGAGACATTTTCAAGAATATTTACTATCCCTGGTATTATTGCTCAGCAGCTTCCATGCCTATGCCACAACTGTTGAAGCAACAGGACAGGCTTTCATCTACAACAGTGATCTTACAAAAGCACGGGAGCAAGCCATAAGCGATGCTAAACAGCAGGCATCACTGCAAGCTGCCGCTTATATCAGCAGTACTCAGCAACTCGAAGACGGCATCCTGGAAATTGATAATATGCGCATCTCAACAATGAGCTCATTGTCCAATATTGAGATCCTTGAAGAAAAGCTTATCGGCAACAAACTACATGTGCGGATCCGTGCAGACATTGATACTAAAACGACCTGCAGCAATGGCAATAGTGGCAATAGTTTTCGAAAAACAATAGCCATAGCAGCCTTTCCTCTTGAGCACCCCACGCAAGCTAACCTTGGCAATATAAGAAATGTTGAATCCGGTTTAGCCTTACAGTTAACAACACGATTGAACAGCTACGATGGCATATCAGCACTCAATGCCGGCAACTTACTATTACACAAACAACTGGGTACAGCCACATCGCGGCAATTGGATGACGGGACGCTCACCACCATGATGGCCTATACACAACAACTCGACAGCCAATTTATTGTATCCGGCATTATTCGTGATGTATCTATGAATACCCCTGGCACCATTAACGAAAAAAACTGGCTTATCGACACATACAATAAGTTAGATTACAAAAGCAAAAAGCACCTGAGAAACTTTAGCCTGGACCTGTTCATTCACGATGGTTTCAGCGGCACGCTACTTGAGCAGAAACATTACGCAACTCAGGGACGCTGGAATCTTGCACCGACAGAAAAAGCCGGATTCGCCACCCCTGCCTTTTTGAATAGCGATTATGGACAAAACATCAATCAGTTACTTGATGAAATCAGCCACGATCTTTCACAGTCTCTGCGCTGCTTACCATTCTCCGCAAGAATAACTCGCACAGAAGAAAACAGTTTATGGATTAATGCAGGCAAACAGAGCGGCTTAAAAAGAGGCGACAAGCTTACGGTCTATCGCAAAACCATGTTTTACAATCAAACCAGCCAGACGACAACGGAACTTATTAACACTCGCCTGACGATGATTGTTGATGATGTTCAAGCCACCACAGTAAAAGGGCATATCAATGGCTCAACAGCACAACATAATATTCAACCCGATGACATTGTGATGTTCTGGTAATGGTTTACTTCGCCCGGCCGCGCTCTATAATCGGCATCTTTATTGTCATATCCAAAAGGGTGCCCAATGCAAACCGAGTTGTTCAACCAGTTAGAAACAAAAATCGAAAGCATGATCGACGAAGTCGAGTTGCTGAGAATGGAAATTAATGAATTACGCGAAGCGAAACAACAACTGGAAGAGGAGCAACAGGCCTGGCAGGAAAATCTGCAGCACTTGCTGAGTAAATTCGACTCAGTAGAAACTGCAGAGTAACGCAGTAAAAAAGGGGCTCAGTTGATTACTTTTGAGTCCCTCTAATATTAATTTCTACACGACGGTTCAACGAACGACCCGATTCTGTCGCATTATCGGCTATCGGATAGCGCTCTCCATAACCCTGAGTACTAATGCGCAATGCGCTGATGCCGCCTGATAAATAATTAGCAACACTCGCCGCACGTCGCTCAGACAACTGCTGGTTATATTCAAACGAACCTGTACTATCTGTGAACCCATTAACACTGATCACACTTTTATCAAATTTTCTCAACACAGTAATAACTGAATCCAGCACAGGATAAAAATTACCTGCTAGCTGGTAAGAGTTTGTCTGAAAGGTGATATGCCCGGGCATAATCAAACGAATATCGTCGCCAATACGCTCCACGCTGACACCCGTACCCTCTAACTGCTGGCGCAACAAGGCTTCTTGCTGATCCATGTAATAACCGATACCACCACCGGTAGCACCGCCGACTAAAGCGCCAAGCATCGCTCCTTTGGTTTTATCGCCTTTACCTGATACAGCAGAACCCAGCAATGCACCGGCAACCACACCGATACCTGCACCTTTTGCGACATTTCCTGTTTTCTCTTCACGAGTATAAGGGTCAAGTGTTGTACACCCAGCCAGCACACTGCCGGCCAATAGGGCTACGACTAATTTTTTCATGAAATATTCCTCAAACGTGTCATACACTTTTTAATATTGATATCAATGTAGCTGAAAAAACCTGAACACTCTATTACTTCAAAACTAACATTCGCCCACTAATATGACTCTGGTTTACGCCAAAAGCTCAAAATACTTTACTTTCTTTAATAACAATCAGGCTTAACTATTTACTGCATAAAAAGCTTATCACCTAAAAATAACCGCGCCATTGCAAATAGACTAGTACTGATCCCCTGTAGCAGATCCGCTTTCAGGGCAGTTAATAGGTAATTTCCTGAGATTAGCTAAGATTCCATCTAGTCACAGATCCACTGTGCCGCTAGAATATATGGATTACAGAACTTTATCAGTTATGTTTATCCAGTATAGTTCCAGCCGAGGAGTCTTCTTTGTCGCATCTACCTCTTATCGTCGGTTTCGGTGGAATCAATCCCGCAGGTCGTAGTTCTTTTCATCACGCATACCGCCGTCTGATTTTTGACAAACTAGATCAGCAAAATCAACAGAATACTTTGCTAGGGCTGGCTACCTTAACCGGATTGGCAACCTATCAGGATGGCCACTACTTTAACAAGTCCGGTGAACAACTGCCATTAGCCGCCTTGCTGTCCAGCATTCAGGATCAACTCTTAAACTCAACGTTGATACGCCGTATTGAACCCGACTGTTTTGATGTCAACAAAGTCACTTTTAACAAAGTGGCCACATTAAAAAGCACAGCAGACAGCAGTATTCGCTTTACGTTGCGTAAACGTCATCTTCCCAACATCATTCCAGAGAACTGGACAATCACTCCCGGCAACGGCCAGGAAGTAGAGATAGCCGTTAGCGGAAACCTGGATACTATTTTACCCGATTTTAAAACAGCGCAGGTTCAGTCTGCAGGCCAACTGCCGACAGGTTTTCAACCAGGCAAGCTTTACCAGTCCAGAAACCATCCTCGCAACCTGCAAATGACTATTTTCAGTGCATCTGATGCATTGCTATCAACGGGCATTCCGTTTGAAGATATCTTAAATCGCTTATCCCCGGACCAGATTGCCGTCTATGCCAGTAATTCGATTGGTCAGTTGGATGACTTTGGGTTTGGTGGGCTGACTAAATACCCATCTGTTGGTAAACGCACCAGCTCAAAACAGATGCCGCTCGGCTATGCGCAAATGCCGGCGGACTTTGTTAACGCTTATATTTTAGGCAACGTAGGAGCGACCGGGGGCGCACTGGGTGCCTGTGCTACATTTTTATACAACCTGCGTAGCGGTATTCAGGATATTCGTTCAGGCAAGCGTAAAGTTGCAATGATTGGCGGCAGTGATGCGCCCGTCACTCAGGAAGTCATTGAAGGCTTTCGCGCCATGGGTGCGCTGGCGGAAGATAAAGACCTGCTGGCATTAGACAAGCTAACAGAACTCAATGATGCCGACTACCGTAAAGCCTGTCGGCCTTTTGGTAAAAACTGCGGCTTTACCATCGGTGAATCCAGCCAGTTTATTTTATTAATGAGTGATGACCTCGCACTTGAACTGGGTGCTGAAGTATACGGGGCGATCCCAGAGGTTTTTGTTAATGCAGACGGCCATAAAAAATCTATCTCGGCTCCTGGTATCGGCAATTATATCACCCTGGGAAAAGCGGCCTCTCTGGTTAAAAATATGCTTGGTGCAGAGTCACTACAGCAACGCTCCTATGTACAGGCTCATGGCACCAGCACTCCGCAAAACCGCGTAACCGAATCGCATGTCATCAACGAAATAGCGAAAGCATTTGATATAAAGTCATGGCCAGTCGCAGCGATTAAATGCTACCTGGGGCACTCGCAAGGTACCGCCGGGGGTGACCAACTAACCACTTCATTGGGCACTTGGACTTACGGCTATATTCCCGGCATTCAGACCACTGATGAAATTGCCTCTGATGTACACCAATCAAACCTGCTGTTTTCCCAGCAGCATATTGAAGTGGGTGCTCTGGGCATGGACACTGTCATCCTTAATTCCAAGGGATTTGGCGGAAACAATGCCAGCGCGCCCATGCTGGCACCACACATCGTAAAACAGATGCTGATGAAAAAGCACGGCCAGAAAAAAATTACCGAGTGGGAAAACAGAAAAGTAGCCACTCTGGCCCGCGCCAGTGAGTACGACCAGAAAACGACACTGGGGCTAACTAAACCTATCTATCAATATGATCATCACGTGTTAGCCGGGGATGATCTTGAGATCACAGAAAACAGTATTCGCTTACCCGGATATGAAAACCGGATAGATCTGAACACGGCTAACCCCTTTAGCGAATACACTGACGAATGAAAATCAGTCCGAAGAATATTTGCCTGGAGAATATTTGCCTGGAGAAAGTCCCCATGATTAAGCGGCTAGCGACATTAGTTATACTGACGACAACGCTTCTGAGTGGTTGTTTCTCAGAAAACTCCTTCATCTCTGAGAAAAAAGACAATAGTTTCTATCTGATAGATACTAAAGAGGGCTTGCTGTGTAAAGGTATGACGCGTACTTGTATCAGTTTAAGTATTATCGCCAGTCAGAATGGCGTACTGAAGCCAGTCGAAAATGCCTACCAACAAAAAATCACCGGGCCCAACTACCCTCGCAGTCTGATGATTATACTTTTAAAGCCTGCTGATAATAGCTACCAGGCAACGGCTCTTGATAACAATGGTCGCTTATACAGCTTGCCTAAAAACGATAAAACTAACATCGCCTGGCAAGCCCTGAATGATCTGTACAACGCCAATTATCAATAGTACTGCTGTGATCTGAGGGCTGAACGTTAACGCACAATGCTCATCATTGCCGACTTCCTAAAGAAAGCAGTTGCTCTACACTAGCCGTTGTTGTGGCAGCTATACATTCAATCGACTCTGCGCGCAATCCAGCTATCTCTTTTAAAACATCCGCCACATAAGCCGGCTGGTTAAACTCCCCTTGACGTCCTGATAAAGGCATATCAGGCGCATCCGTTTCAAGCACAATCGACTCGAGCGGGAGTGTCGCCACCAATTTCCTCAGCTTATTCGCTCTTGGGTATGTCATCGCCCCGCCAAACCCCAGCTTGAAGCCCATTTTTATAAACTGTTCCGCTTGCTGCAAGCTGCCACTGAACGCATGCACGATGCCACCCTGTTCAAATTTTACTTCCCTGAGTGTTTTTAGCATGATGTCGTGCGCCTTACGCACATGTAACAGAACAGGTAGGCGCTGTGCTTTGGCTATTTTCAACTGAGCTTTTAACAAAGATATTTGTGAAACGGCATCATAATCTGCGATATAAAAATCCAGACCTATTTCTCCGATGGCACAAACCGGGTTAGTCGTCACATAATCGACTAACGTTTGCAGATCTTCTGCCTGATGCACCTGCATAAAACAGGGATGCAAGCCCAGTGCAAATGAAATATCAGGATAAGCAGATGCCGTATCCACGACGCGCTTAAAATCTTTGGCAACCACAGCGGGAATAACAATATGACTCACACCTGCTTCCTGCGCACTGGCAACAAGCTGAGGACGTGCTGCATCAAACACCGGAAAATCAAGATGACAATGACTATCAATAATTCGCCAACCTGCCATCTTAACCTCCTTACCTTCTGATGCTATGAGATCCGGACTCCGTTAAAGAATTTAATGCTCGCGTGTGGCACGGAAGCGCACATCAGGCCAGCGCTCTTCAGTCAGACTGAGGTTAACCCGCGTAGGTGCCAGATAAGTCAGCAAACCACCCCCATCCAGCGCGAGGTTTTCATATCCCTTTTTACGCAAATCTTCCAGCATTTTAGAATCGCGGCACTCGACCCAGCGAGCCGTCTGCACAGACACCGGCTCATACTTACAATCGACCTTATATTCATCTTTCAGACGAAACATCACGACCTCAAACTGCAGTTGACCGACAGCACCCAGCACCAAGTCATTATTTTTGAGCGGCTGAAACAGCTGTACGGCACCCTCTTCAGCTAATTGCTGCAAACCTTTTTGCAACTGCTTCGCTTTAAGTGGATCCAACGACCTGACACGCTGGAACATCTCTGGAGCAAAATGCGGTATGCCGGTAAACTTCAGATCTTCACCCTCAGTAAAGGTATCGCCAATCTGAATAGTACCGTGGTTATGTAATCCAATAATATCGCCCGACCAGGCTTCTTCTACGTTCTCACGGTCTCCGGCAAGAAAAGTGACCGCATCGGCAATTCTGACATCTTTATTAATACGCGTGTGTTTCATTTTCATGCCACGCGTGTAGCTACCCGAACAGATGCGCATAAACGCAATACGGTCGCGGTGTTTAGGATCCATATTGGCCTGAATTTTAAAGACAAAACCGGAGAATTTCTCTTCATCAGCAGATACTTCGCGGGAAGTCGTTTCACGTGCAATCGGTGGTGGAGCCCATTCAACGAAATCATTCAGCATCTCGCGGACACCAAAGTTAGCCAATGCCGTACCAAAAAATACCGGCGCGAGTTTACCGGCAAGAAATGCTTCTCTATCGAATTGATGGCTTGCACCACGTACTAATTCAATTTCTTCGACAAAGTCTTCGTAATCATCACCTAATAAAGCGCGCGCCTCACCTGAGTCTAAACCCTGAATCCGTACATCATCAGATAAAACGGCATTCTGTCCTGATTTAAATACATGGATCGTATCGGTATAAAGGTTATAAACCCCTTTAAAAAAGCTACTCATACCAATGGGCCAGTTAATCGGTGCCGCCTGAATCTTCAGAACTTCTTCTATTTCGTCCAATAGCTCTATCGGATCACGAATATCACGGTCCATCTTATTAACAAACGAGAAAATGGGGGTATCTCGCAACCGACACACATCCATCAGTTTAATCGTGCGATCTTCTACACCCTTCGCACCATCGACAATCATCAGAGCGCTGTCCACAGCCGTCAAAGTGCGATACGTGTCTTCCGAGAAATCCTCATGCCCGGGGGTATCAAGAAGATTCACAACACGGTCGTTCCAATGAAACTGCATCACGGAAGACGTAATTGAGATACCGCGATCCTGCTCCATCGTCATCCAGTCAGAGGTAGCGTGACGATCACTCTTCTTCCCTTTAACCGTACCGGCTTTCTGAATCAGGTTACCCAACAGTAAGAGTTTTTCAGTGATGGTAGTTTTACCCGCATCAGGGTGGGAAATGATCGCAAAAGTCCTGCGTTTAGAGACTTCTTGCGCAATAGCAGCGTTCGACATGAGATAGAATCTTCTGAGTGATGCATAGCGTAGCAGCGTATAATTGACTATAACCAAGCGCTACTACAAATCTGCATGTATTAAATAGGATTGCTGGCTATTTTCGCCGATCTGGAGGAGAGAAACAATCCAAGTGATGTTGTTTCACATGATTAGACGCATCAAGCCAGCCACCAGCCACTGATACCTTTATATAAAATCATGATAGCTGATGCACTTGAGATGAAGAGCAATAGCGGTTTAGTAGATGAGAGGTTGTGATTTAATTTTCTTCCCTCTCCCACCTCTTTCTAATGACCAAGCTGCAACTGCGACAATTTGTCTCAATCTGCAACTCGATACTTTTCAGTTATAATTCGCTCTGATTTTATTTTGGAGTAAAGTGTGGCGGGTAACCATCAACAGCTTTTACAACTGACGTATATCCGTTTTGTCATCCTGTTTTGTCAATGCTGTGCTGTAGCATTTGCGCTGCTATATCTGAAAATTGATTTAAATCCATGGGCTACAGGATTAGCGCTACTGCTATTAGGCCTGTTAAACCTAATGACGTACGCCCGACTACATTCCCCCTGGCCAGTTACTCAACCAGAGTTTTTCACTCAGTTACTCGCTGACGCGATTATTTACGGTTTTATTCTTTATCAGTCTGGCGGCGGCACCAACCCTTTTATTTTTATGTTGCTGATTCCTCTGATCATCACGGTTATGACACTTAATAATCGATACATCTGGATGATGGCGGTTACCGTAACAGCCATCTATGGCTCTTTACTTATTTATTATGTTCCCGTCGTTACTGCACTATCCGAGCACCAACATTCGTTAGCTTCGCTTTTTAATTTTCACATGTTAGGCATGTGGTTAAACTTCATTCTCACTGTCATTGTCATTACCTATTTTATCGTACGCATTAACCGTGCGCTGCAACGCCAACAGCAGCAACTCACCGAAGAGCGGGAAGCGAAAGTCCATCACCAGCAGATACTCGCGTTAGGCACAATGGCGGCGGGTACAGCTCACGAGTTAGGCACACCTCTGAGCACCATGAGCGTCATTCTCCATGAGATGCAAACAGATGCAGGCCTGTCATCTGAGCACAAAGAGGATATTGAGATTCTGCAACAACAAGTAAATATATGCGCAGATAAGCTACAACAGATGGCACGCTCAGTGGCGGAAGAGAAAAACAGTGAAAAGACATCACTGGCGACAACGTTTCTTAGCGAAGTATTAGAGCAATGGAAAATCACCCGTCCAGAAGTCACCTACAGTCTCAACATTCAAGAAGATTTACCACCTGACTTACACAATACCACCGCATTAAGACAAGCTATTTTAAACCTGCTGAACAATGCGGCTGATGCCTGCCCTGAAAACATTGAAATAACCCTGCACTGGGATTCGGGTGCTATTTGGTTAACCATTCGTGATTATGGCGCAGGCTTATCCGCCGAGCAGACCAACACCTTAGGCAAACCTTTTATCTCTACTAAAGGTAAAGGACTGGGTATTGGGTTGTTCCTTACCTCAACCACGCTTGCCCACTATGATGGTGATGTTAAGCTTTATGCGGCACAAGACAAAGGCACCATCACAGAAGTTCGTTTATCTCAAAGGAGCGTTCATGGCTGATCCACTGAAATTTTTAATTGTTGATGATGATGCGACTTTTACGCATGTATTAGCCCGCGCCATCACTAAACGTGGCTTTAATGTAAAAGTAGCACGCAGTGCCGACGAGGCATTAGACATTATTAAAACCTGGTTACCGGACCTGGTTTCGCTGGATCTTAAAATGGATGGCGCGTCCGGTCTCACCGTTATTCAGCCGTTAACCGCAGCGAATCCTGCGATACGTATTGTT
>NZ_JBFIIH010000020.1:0-39393 GCF_041601355.1 Neptunomonas sp. | reverse complement strand
GGACAAGCAGGACTCAGCTTTAAACGCTCACGCACAGGCACGCCAGCCGCTTCAAGACCGCGCATCTCTTTCAATAAAGCCTCAGGTGACAGCACTACACCGTTACCAATCAGGCACAAAACCTTTTCACGCAAAATACCTGAGGGTATTAAATGCAAAACGGTTTTCTTTCCGTCGATGACCAATGTATGCCCAGCATTGTGTCCGCCTTGAAAACGAACGACTGCTGATACTTGCTCAGTTAGCAAATCGACAATTTTACCCTTGCCTTCATCGCCCCACTGAGTGCCTAAAACAACTACGTTATTGCCCATTGTTGTCTCTAGTTTATTAACGTTAATCGTATGTGATTACAGAGCCGCAAAGACCCACTCGTCACCCTGCTTAACCAGTTTTCGGCTAAAGTTCGACGCATCAGTAACCGTATCACCAGGCAACTGCTGCATAACCCTCATTCCCTGAGAACGTAAATCGGCAATTTTCTGCATCAGAGCAGCATCACTGCCCTCTGGTGCCAAAATACCTGTTGCTATATCCCCATTCTGACCGACAGACAGATCTGCTAATGTTTTCAGATCTGCACTAAATCCCGTTGCCGGGCGCGCACGACCAAAATCTTTACCAATCGCATCATAACGACCACCTTTAGCGATCGCCTGACCGAACACAGGGGTTAGCGCTGAAAAAACGACCCCCGTATGGTAGTTATAACCACGCAACTCACCCAAGTCAAAGTACAAATCCACTGCCGGATATCGCTGCTGGATCATCGAAGCCAATTGCTCCAGATAGGCAACAGCTTCAAGTATCGATAGATGCGCGCCCGCAAACACCTCACGCGCCTCAGCCAATACTTCCAGACCACCATTGAGCGTTGGAAGCACCGCCAGCAGACTGCGCAATTGGGCATCTACATCTATTGAATCCAGAAACTCTGCTAACTCAGGCATCGCTTTTCGCTGCAACAACTCCATATATTGAGCGACCACTGATGCTTCCAGGCCCGCCTCAATCACAAGCCCCTGAAAGATACCCACATGCCCGAGATCCAAACTTAATTCATCGTGCAAGCCTGACGCATACAGCGTCTCCAGCATCAGAGAAATAATTTCAATATCACTCTCTATTCCAGCGTGTCCATATAATTCAGCACCCACCTGCAACGGGTTACGCGATGCCAGCATATTCGCCGAATGCGTATGTAAAACCGACCCGCAATAACAAAGCCTGTTAGCGCCTTTGACATGCATACGATGCGCATCAATTCTGGCAACCTGGGGCGTAATATCCGCTCGAATACCCAAGGTATGACCGGTTAACTGATCAACCAGCTTAAAGGTATTGAGCTCCAGATCCTTACCCACCCCCGTCAGAAGCGATTCGAAATGCTCCATCAATGGCGGCATTACCAGGTCATAACCCCAGCTATCATACAGATCCAGTAACTTACGGCGTAATGCCTCAACCTGACGTGCACCAGATGGCAACATCTCTTTAACACCGTCAGGAAGCAGCCAACGATCAGCCAATGCCATGTATAACTCCAGTAGCTATTTTTAATGAATCAAATAGAGGCCCAGCACGCCCGCAAGCATGCTCAGCAAACCGATAATTCGTAGTGTGCGATCATTAATAGTGGAAAGCTGCTCAACCATTTCTCTCCAACGACCGGGGTACAGGAAGGGTAACACTCCCTCTAAAATCATCACCAGACAGAAAGCTATTGCGATTTCATACCAGAATTCTGACGACATCTGCCACCGACCACCACACTCAACATAAAAAAACCGGGACTAAGCCCGGTTTTACGAATTTTAACATGGAATCACATACAAAGTGCAGTTGATTCCTGCCTAATACTGCAACTTTATACTATTCCTTACCGCCTACAGAGCTTCTCAAGTACTTGAAGAACTCACTATCAGGCTTCAGCAGCATAATATCGCCATTACCTGAGAATGATTCAGTATACGCTCTCAAACTACGCGTAAACGAATAAAACTCAGAGTCTTTAGTGTACGCATCAGCATAAATTGAAGCCGCTTTCGCATCCCCTTCACCACGCAAACCCTCAGATTCACGATAGGCTTCAGCAACCAAAACCGTTTTCTGACGATCAGCGTCAGCACGGATACCTTCAGCCAACTCAAATCCACGCGAACGTAATTCACGTGCTTCCCGCTCACGCTCAGTCCGCATCCTTTCATATACTGAGTTGGATACTTCAGGTGGCAATTCCACACGCTTAACCCGAACATCAATAATACTGATACCCAGCTCATTTGAAGTCACTTCGTTTAGGCGTCGGATAACTTCCGTCATCACGTCATCACGCTCTCCGGAAACAACCTCATTCAACGTGCGCGCACCAAACTGATTACGCAGTTCGTTCTCTACACGAGCAGAGAGCAGATCCGCAGCCCGGAACTCATCACCCGAGGTTGCTGTATAGTAAGTCTCTACGCTGTTAATTTTCCATTTCAAAAAGGCATCAACGATCAAACGCTTTTTCTCAATAGTCAAAAACGCCTGAGGACGACTATCCAGTGTCAGAACACGTCCATCAAACTTACGGATGGTATTAACAAACGGGATCTTAAAGCTCAAACCTGGCTTAATATCCGGTTCAACAATCTCACCAAACTGCAACTTTACTGCACGTTCTGTTTCTTTGACGATATAAACAGATTTAGATGCAATGAGTACAACTATACCTGCCAGGATGACTGAAAATAGCGTTTTACTGCTCATTGTCTACCCTCCCTGCGGGTTGTTGTCTGATTCTGCCTTATCTGATCGACCACTTGACTGGTCACATTCCTTAATGACTGATCATCTAAACGTAAATTACCGGAAGCAGCGGATGACTGACGGCTACCGCTATTCTGGATTAATTTATCCACTGGCAGGTACATCATATTATTACCACCTTCAACATCGACCAGCACCTTCGGATTACTCGCCAATACATCCTGCATCGTATCAAGATAGAGACGCTCGCGCGTTACATCAGGGGCTTTTTGATATTCTGATAACAAAGCAGTGAAACGTCTTGATTCACCTTCTGCCTTCGAAACAACCTGCTCTCGATAAGCACTCGCTTCCTCAAGCATTCGCTGCGCAGTACCACGCGCTTCGGGAACAATACCGTTAGCGTATGTCTGAGCCTGGTTTTTAACCCGCTGCTCATCTTCACGCGCTTTGATTACATCATCAAACGCATCCTGTACCTGACTTGGCGCCTGAGCATTTTTGATATTAACCTGGGTGATTGAAATTCCGGTATTGTAGTCTGTCATATACCTCTGCAGGCGCTCTTTCACCTCAACAGCCAAAATTTCACGACCTTCAGTAAGAATCGAATGCATTTCTGATGAGCCAACTACATGGCGCAGAGCAGACTCTGACGCACTCGCAAGACTGCTATCAGGATCACGAACGCTTAATACATATCCCTTAGGATCTGCAACTACATATTGAGCGGTCACGGAAACATCGACGATATTTTCATCTTCTGTCAGCATTAACGCCTGGTGTTCATGACTACGTACACGAGTCGTATTAACGATCGTCACATCATCGATCAGAGGCGGGTTCCACTGCAGACCCGGGTTAACAGTCTCACTGAATTTACCCAAGCGAAGCACCACGCCACGCTCCTGCTGATCGACGGTATAGAATCCCATACCACCCCACGCAAGGATCGCTACTGCCAGCACTACCAAAATAAAAGCGCCACTGCTGCCGGCAGAAGAACCGCCACCGCCACCGCCACTTTTTTTACCCGAACCGCCGAACAGGTCGTTCAACCGGTCCTGCAATTTGCGAAGCGCTTCATCCAGATCTGGAGGCCCCTGATCTTTGCCACGATTACCTTTACTGTTGCGATCTTCACCGCCACCCCAAGGATCCTGACCATTACCATTGCCGCCAGGCTCGTTCCAAGCCATATAGTTCTCCGTTAGATACCTAAAATTTATTGAATTCAATGTAAAAGCTGCTTAATAGACCTCTTCTACACGGTATTGTTCAGTCGGCATACCCAAACGACTTAAAATCTGCAGTAAGTCTTTCCGCTGCATACGAACCTCAAGATGCATGTCGCCATACTCATCAATCTGCTCACCTAATACCGCATTCTGAGCATACAGATGAGCGCGCAACTGTCCATCTTTCGGCTTCAGAGTGATTGTATCGTGAAACACATCATCCGACAGCCGCTCATTTACAGCATTCAACAGCAGATCGACACCTTCAGCAGTCACGGCTGACAACCACACCCGGACGGGCTCACCTGCACTATTTCGGTCGATACGCGCTTTTTGACCGGGCATCAGATCAATCTTGTTATAAACCTGAAGCACTGGAACCTGATCCGCACCTATCTCCTTCAATACACGCTCAACTTCATCGATATGCCCCTGACGATCATCATCACATGAATCAATTACATGTAACAACAGCGTTGCATCAGTGGTTTCCTGCAATGTGGCACGAAAAGATTCGACCAACTTATGCGGCAAGTGACGAATAAAGCCCACCGTGTCCGCAAGGATTGCCGGACCCGCATCTTCCAACTCGATTTTCCGCAAAGTGGGGTCAAGCGTGGCAAACAACTGATTGGCCACATACACATCAGAATTAGTCATCTTATTGAATAATGACGACTTACCCGCGTTAGTGTAACCCACCAGAGAGATAGTAGGCACAGCCGCCCGCTGCCGGGATCGACGCCCCTGCTCACGCTGCGACTGCACTTTCTCCAGACGAGCCAGAATGGTTTTAACGCGCGCCCTGAGTAGACGCCGGTCAGTTTCAAGCTGACTTTCACCCGGACCACGCAAACCAATCCCACCTTTTTGGCGCTCAAGGTGAGTCCAGCCTCTTATCAGACGTGTCGATGAGTGCTCAAGCTGAGCAAGCTCAACCTGCAACTTACCTTCATGAGTTCGCGCGCGCTGTGCGAATATATCCAATATCAAACCTGTGCGATCCAGTACCCGACATTGAATGACACGCTCAATATTTCTTTCCTGGGCTGGCGTCAATGAATGGTTAAAAATAACCAACTCAGCCTCATGGAGCTGCGTGAGTTGCCTCAACTCTTCCAGCTTGCCCGTACCAATAAAAAATTTTGCCGTAGGCTTGTGACGACTTCCCGTTAATATCTCAACAGGATCAGCTCCGGCAGACAAAGCGAGCTCTTCGAGCTCGCGCGGAGATTCTTGAATAGCCTTAGCAGACATATCCATGTGAACAAGAATGGCTTTTTCACCAGATTCAGGACGTTCAAAAAACAATCAGTTTATACCTCAGTCAGGTTGTGTTTCATCAGGCGGCGGTAGTTTCACCGGACGAGATGGAACAACTGTAGAAATAGCGTGTTTATACACCATCTGGCTTACAGTATTTTTCAGCAAAATCACGAACTGATCAAAAGATTCGATCTGTCCCTGAAGCTTAATACCATTTACCAGGAAAATTGACACGGGAACACGCTCTTTGCGCAGAATGTTCAGATAAGGGTCTTGTAAAGACTGCCCTTTTGACATTGGAAACTCCTTCCAGATGAATACTTCATTATAATGTTAGGTCATTAATACCAGACTGGATCTTAAGTACCTATTTTGTGCACAGCACCAAAATCGTACAACCACAGCATTATATAATGGCTGCGTCGAACAATTTCAAGCTGTGTTTAAGAATATCTTTATCTTCAGTCACCAACCAGTGCAAGTTTTCCCAACTTCGCAGCCAGGTAATTTGTCTTTTTGCTAATTGGCGTGTTGCCACAATACCCTTATCCAGCATCGTCGGATAGTCCCACTCACCCTCCAGATAAGACCAGACCTGGCGGTAACCGACACAGCGTACGGATGGCATTTGTGGATTCAAGTCGCCTCTTTCATACAAGGTACGCACTTCATCGACAAACCCCGCTTCCAGCATTAACTTAAAACGCAGCGCTATACGCTCATGCAACGTTTTACGTTCTTCAGGCATTATGGCCAGGTTAACCACATTATACGGCAGTTTTTGCTGCTGCTGCTCTGCCCACAACTCGGTCAGCGTCCGGCCAGTAAGTTGATACACCTCTAATGCTCGTTGCAAGCGCTGCGAGTCGTTAGGCGCCAACCGTTTTGCCGAAGCGGGATCAACTTTTGCCAAAAGTGCATGTAATGCAGGCCAACCTTCGCGCTCACCTTTTTCTAATAGCTGCTGCCTTACTTCCTGGTTCGCTTCAGGCAAGGAGGCCAACCCCTTCAGCAATGCGTTGTAATACATCATGGTGCCGCCGACTAACAACGGAACACGGCCTTTTGAGGTGATTTCCGCCATTTCCCGTAATGCATCCTCTCTGAATTCAGCGACTGAATAGCTCTCGGATGGATCGCGAATATCGATTAAGCGGTGAGGATAATTTTTCAACGTTTGAGCATCCGGCTTGGCCGTACCAATATCCATCCCTTTATAGATCAAGGCTGAATCCACACTGATAATATCGCAAGGCAACGCTTCCGTCAGGCGCATCGCCAGATCAGTTTTCCCTGCAGCCGTGGGCCCCATTAGAAAAATAGCCGGCGGCAGATGCTTATCTGTCATCAACTACTGCCCCCTCATAAACAGCTTGTCTAACTCAGTCAGACTCAGTTGCGTCCAGGTAGGACGACCATGATTACACTGACCACTACGCTCCGTTGCTTCCATATCACGTAACAACCCATTCATTTCAGGAATTGTCAGTTGTCGATTGGCTCTCACCGCACCATGACAGGCCATCGTTGCCAGCAACTCATTCATATGCTCTTCCAGGCGACGACTGCTGCCGAACATCAACATATCGGACAGCACATCGCGCAATAACTGCTCGACATTTGCTTTCGCCAGCGTCACAGGAATCTGACGAATAACAACCGTTTCCTCCCCCATACGCGCCAACTCAAAGCCGAGCTTTTTAAACATGCCATCGAACTCTTCAGCCGCGTCAGCCTCTCTGGCACTCAACGCTACGCTCACTGGCACCAGCAGGGGCTGACTGCGTACACCTTCTGTTTCGCACGCTTGTTTGAGTCGCTCGTAAACAATTCGTTCATGCGCAGCATGCATATCCACCAGCACCATTCCTTCCCGATTTTGTGCCACGATGTAAATACCATGCAGTTGCGCCGTCGCATAACCCAACGGCGGAATCTCTGACGCATCCACAGCAGGCGCTTGAGACAGACTACCCCGCCCCGAATAGCCATCAGAAGAGGATGAGGGGGATGAATACGATCGGTTCTGATGCAACTGCCCATAAGAGGCAAGCTGTTCATTGACACCCGACACCTCGCGCGACTGATGCAATGGCATGTAATGTTGGTTGAATTGCTGTTCGACAGGTGCCGCTGCAGAGGCCAACTCTTGCAGCGCCGGCACACTAGCCGCATCCGGGCGCACATCACCGATTACCCGATGTATTGAGCGAAATATAAAATCATGTACCAAACGGCCTTCCCGAAAGCGCACCTCATGTTTAGTCGGATGCACATTCACATCGACTAATGAAGGATCCAATTCAAGATACAATACATAGGCAGGATGCCGGCCATGAAAAAGCACATCCGCGTACGCCTGACGTACCGCATGTGTCACCAGCTTGTCACGAATCATGCGCCCATTCACAAAGAAATATTGCAAATCTGCCTGACTTCGGGAGAAAGTCGGCAAACCGATCCATCCCTTCAGACTTAAACCGGAGGCTTCGGCATTCATATCAACATGCAAAGATTGTTCAACAAACGCGGGACCACAAACGGCAGCAACGCGTCGCTCTTGCTCGGCTTTTTGCAAAGCGGGTTTTAATTGATGAATGATGCGGCCGTTATTTTTTAATTGAAAAGCAACATCAAAACGGCTCAACGCCAGCCGCTTCACAATCTCTTCGAGGTGCTTAAATTCAGTATTCTCAGTTTTTAGAAATTTACGTCTGGCAGGCGTATTAAAAAAAAGATCCCGCATCTCAACCGTTGTGCCTTGAGGGTGCGCCGCCGGCGATAATTGCGCCGACATTTCCCGACCTTCTGTTTGTACCTGCCAGGCATGTTCACTGGCAAGCCGCCTTGATGTCAGCGTCAAACGAGATACTGAGCTGATACTTGCCAACGCTTCACCGCGAAAGCCGAGACTGGCTACCGCTTCCAGGTCTTCAAGCTCATGGATTTTCGAAGTTGCATGGCGACTCAGCGCAAGAGGCAGATCATCCTTTTCGATACCATCTCCATCGTCCCGAATGCGAATCAATTTTATGCCCGCCTGCTCCACGTCTATTTCAAGACGGGTAGCGCCCGCATCCAAACTGTTTTCAAGCAGTTCTTTAACAACAGAAGCAGGACGTTCAACCACCTCTCCGGCTGCAATCTGGTTAGCCAATCGAGGAGATAACAGATGAATTTGTGACATGAAAACTCTATAAAGCCATATAAAAACAGGAAAATATTAACTGGTAGGGATACGTAAAACCTGGCCAATACGGATTTTATCGCCCTTAAGGTCATTGGTTTTTCGCAATACGTTCAATGCAATCCCATGACGTGAAGCAATAACCGAGAGTGTATCACCACTGACGACCTGATAGTGACGTTGAACTGATTGTTTGTCGCCACCATTTTTTTCATAAGCTACATATGTATAGGCCGGAGGCTTATTCCAAAAATGTGATTTAATGCCCTCATAAATAGCCTTAGCCATTTTTTGCTGATAAGCCTTGGTTTTCAGCAATCTCGCTTCTTCAGGATTAGAGATAAAGCCTGTCTCCACTAATATGGAGGGAATATCGGGTGATTTCAACACCATAAAGCCTGCACTTTCGACGCGCGACTTATGCATTTTAGCGAATTTATTAACATTACCATGAATTTTACTGGCTATTTGCAAGCTATCCGAGCGACTGGCGGTCATAGACATATCCAACAACACGCCCGCCAGTACATCGTCCTTATCTTCCAGGCTAACGCTGCCCACTCCGCCGATCAAATCAGCACTGTTTTCTTTTTGTGCCAGCCAACGACCCACCTCACTGGTGGCCCCCCTGTTAGACAGCACCCAAACCGACGCACCCCGCGCTCTGGAATCTTTAAACGCATCGGCATGAATAGAAACAAAAAGATCGGCGTTTATCTTGCGGGCTTCTTTCGTTCTGCCACGCAGACTGATGTAATAATCTCCCTTGCGAACCAGTTCCGATTTAAAACCTTTTTCGTTGTTGATTAATCGGTCCACTTCTTTGGCAATCCCTAAAACGACATCTTTTTCACGTACTCGCCCGGCGCCAATTGCACCCGGATCCTCACCACCATGCCCGGCATCAATCGCAATGACGATATCCCGCAACTGTGCGCCTTTACGTTCAGGAGTGGCTGTTTTAACGACGGTTTCTTTTTCAGGATTAAACAGATCAAGCACCAGTCGGTGCCCGTATTGCTCATTGGGTTTAAGGTCAAAACTTCTTGGCCGGATCGTTTGACTCAAATCCAGCACAACACGCAAATTATTTCCATTCATACTGGTACGTACTTGCTTAATCGGGCTCCCTTTGAGATTCAGCTTTGATAACCGCGTTTTCAGAGCAACATCATTGATATCCAAAACCAGACGATCAGGGTTATTCAGTGAAAATATTTTATGCGTTACCGGGCCATTTAAATCAAATACAAGACGCGTATTATCCGGAGCAAGCCACATACGCACATTTTTAATATCAGCCGCTGACACGTGACCAGCAACCAACAAATAAGCGATGGTCAAAATACACCCTGTGAACTTTCTCAGATTCTTCATCATGTTAAGTTTGTCGTATAATCTCTTTATTCAGTTATTGTAACAAAAGCTGCTTGTTGAGGTTATCGGCAGCAACACGTCCTTTTTGAGTATAAGCTTCCCAGATAATAGCCCGCCCCTGTGCCTGCACCTCCAGCGTCACCAGCAAATCTGCTTCAGGCAACAGGCCTTCCCCTTTATCCGGCCACTCAACCAGGCACAAACTGGTATCACCAAAGTAGTCCCGAATTCCCATATACTCCAGTTCTTCAGGATCCATCAATCGATACAGATCAAAATGATAGATGGTGCCACCTTCCTGCTCATAAGGCTCTACCAGGGTATATGTCGGACTTTTCACATTCCCCTGATGCCCGGCCGCACGGATAACACCGCGACAGAGGGTTGTTTTACCCATTCCCAAGTCACCAACAAGGTAAACCACGCCCTGATGCTGCATGGCTAGCAGCAACTGCGCACCGAAGTATTCCATCGCCGCTTCATCTTCAGCAAAGTGGCGTTGTTGTATTTTCGTCAACTGCTGCATTGTAGTTATATTTTTCCGTTTAGAATCAATCTAACATAAGGTATAAGCTCTGTCGCTTTCAAGCCCCGCTCCCCGTTTTCTGCTGCACAAAGATCCGCAGCCGCAGAATGAGCATAGACACCCACACGCGCCGCATCAACCGGACTCAGTTTTTGCGCCAACAAAGCGCCTATAATACCGGATAATACATCTCCCATCCCTCCCGATGCCATACCAGGATTACCCGCATTGCATAAATGCATCACATCACCGTCGGTAATCAATGTACCTGCGCCCTTCAATACCACTGTGCCTCCGCTGGCTGCCTGTAACTCAGTGGCACTCATAATTCGATTTCTTTGTAATAACGGCACCTCGGTTTTTAATAAGCGCGCCGCTTCACCCGGGTGAGGTGTTAATATCCAGTTTTTTCGGGATAGCTGCTGAAACTTCTCTTTTTCCCCCAACATATTGAGTCCATCCGCATCGATAACGACTGGCAGACGGGTCTCCCAGACAGCCTGCAGCATCTGTTCTGCCCATGCTTTTTTCCCTAACCCAGGTCCAAACACAATAACATCGGCCTGTTCGATCAAGGCAAGTAACTCATGACCTGATTCGACACCCTGCACCATCACTTCAGGACAACGCATTAATGCGGCGCTAATGTGCTCCGTACGGGTAGCCAGCGTCACTTTTCCTGCACCTGAGGACAAAGCGGCTTCTGCCGCCATAATCGCAGCGCCTCCCATACCATGATCGCCACCTATCACTAACAGATGACCAAAGCTTCCTTTATGCGAGGCGCGGGAACGTTTCGGCAGGCATTCGGCAACATCGTCTGCCCCCAGACGAAAGGCACTCACCGAAACCTGCTCATAGACTGACTCAGGAATGTGCAAACTATCAAAGATTAACTCACCGACATTTTCCACAGCCTGATGCATAAACAATCCCTGTTTCAACCCGATGAAGGTAACCGTTACATCGGCCTTAACCGCACACCCCAATACCCGCCCCGTGTCCGCACACAAGCCAGAGGGAATATCCACTGAGATGACTGGGCGGGTACGCTGATTTATCATTTTAACAGCCTGCTGAAAGCCACCGCGCACATCACCGGTTAACCCCGTCCCCAGCAAAGCATCGACAATAACGTCACCCGTTATCGGCTCATCCGGCTGAAACTGCTGAAACCGGACGCCTTCGCCACTGGCCCATAACCATGCCTCCCGCGCTTCACCACGCAAGCGCCCGGCAAACTCATCATCCCCGACATAACGCGCTTGTACTTCATAGCCTTTCTGGCGCGCCAACGCGGCGACAATAAAACCATCGCCGCCGTTATTACCCCCACCACAGAGCACACTCAGGGTTTTCATCTGCGGCCAACGCTTTTGAATTTCAGCAAAAACGGCGCGCCCTGCACGCTTCATTAAGGTAAAGCCGGGAATACCGGCTTCTTCAATCGCCGTTTTATCCAGTAAACGAGTTTGCTCAGCTGTGTATAATGTACCGGGTAGCTCTTTCATAACCTTACGCTTCCAAACACTTGGTGACTCTTTTCATTATAGTTGAAGCAATAGCTTAACAGGCAAGTATTGATCGTGACTGATTCTGTTTTATCCACATCGGCTCAACTAACCAAGCCAGCTCGCCAAGAGCTGTCTTCTGAAAAACTAGCTGCATTAGCCAAACAAGTCCATCTTTGGGCAGCCGAGGCGGGATTCCAGGAATGCGGCATTGTTAATCCCGACCTTGAAGAGGACACTGCACGCTTACAGTCCTGGCTGGACAAACAACATCACGGAGAGATGAGCTACCTGGCCGCTAATGCCGATAAACGCCGCGATCCCTACTTATTAGTCCCCGGAAGCTGCCGTATCATCAGTGTCCGCATGGACTATACACCACCGGCATTTTCTGCTCTAAAAGTGCTTAACTCCCCGAAAAAAGCATATATTGCACGCTATACGCTGGGCCGGGACTATCACAAAACGATGCGCAAACGCCTGACACAGTTAGGCAAGCGTATCGCAGAAGCCGTAGGCGAAATGGGCTACCGGGCCTTTGTCGACAGCGCCCCTGTGATGGAACGCCCTATTGCACAACAAGCCGGCATTGGCTGGACGGGAAAACATACCCTCATTCTGAACCGGCATGCAGGCTCATGGTTTTTTCTGGGTGAACTATTTATCGATCTACCATTGCCCACAGACCCTCCCACTGAGAAACAACATTGTGGTTCCTGTACTGCCTGCCTTGATATCTGCCCAACGAAGGCCTTTAGCGGCCCTTATGAGTTAAATGCGACACGATGTATTTCTTATTTAACCATCGAGAAAAAAGGTGCCATTCCAGAAGAGTTGCGCCCCCTGATGGGAAATCGAATTTTCGGCTGTGATGATTGCCAACTCGTATGTCCGTGGAATCGCTTTGCTAAACACACCGCAGAAACAGACTTTCATCCACGCCACCAGCTGGATGATGTCTCTTTAATTGATCTGTTTAACTGGGATGAAGCCACATTTTTAAAACGTACCGAAGGCTCGGCGATACGCCGTACCGGCTACCAGGGTTGGCTGCGAAATATAGCAGTAGCGCTAGGCAACAGCAGCGGCGGAAATGAAATTATTGCAGCCTTAGAAACCAAGCGCCCACACTGCTCAGAAATGGTCATTGAACACATTGATTGGGCGATCAGCAGACTAACAGAGGGTACAACCCTGCTATCACCGATTCAGCTTAAATAACGTTATTGTTTCTCTTTTTCAAGAGGTTAAACGTGCATACAACTGCGGCAATTTAGCCGGCAGTTCAGCCGCCCGTCGAATCAGGGTGTAATGTCCCCGACCAAATAAGTAAGGCAAATAGTCTTCAGCTTCTTCATCGATAGTAATACAGAAAGGGATTAAGCCGGCTTTACGCGCTTCAATAATGGCCATGCGAGTATCTTCTATACCGTAGCGTCCTTCGTAATAATCCAGATCATTTGGCTTACCATCGGTCAGAATCAACAACAACTTCTGCTTTTGCGGCTGCAGAGTCAGCAGCTCCGTAGAACGCCGAATCGCCGCCCCCATGCGTGTGTAATAACCCGGCTTTATCGCTTCAATCTGCTGCCTGACCTGGCGACTATAAGCTTGATTAAAACTTTTCAGAAGATGAAAACGTACGTGATTACGGTAACGCGAGGAGAAACCACAAATGGAGAACTGGTCACCGGTTTGCTGTAATGCTTCACTAAACAGATACAAGCTATCGCGGATAATATCAATCACCCGCGCCTGATCACCCACCCAGGCATCGGTAGATAAGGACAGATCAGCCAATAGCAAACACGCCAGATCACGCTCTTTTTTCTCTAAGGCAGAATACAAACGCGGTTCTTCCACTTGCTGGCCTGCTGCGCGCTGTCCACGAAACTTAAGATAAGCCTCAAGATCCAGTTCACTGCCCTCTTCCTGATGTTTAACCCAGGTCGATTGAGGCCTTAATGCTAAAAACTGGCGGCGCAACCGCCGCGCTGCGGGTTTAAGTCTGTCGGGCAGTTCGCCGGAATCAGTGACCGCGGCTTTAATCGTCAGCAGGCTACAATGGTCTTTTACTAACACCTGATTTCTGAAATCCCACTCAGGTAGCAAGTGCCCCGTTGCCAGGATCACTTCCTCCTCTTGGGCAGAGGGCAAGTCCAGATCAAACCTGACACGTTTAGCCGTGATATTATTGTCCCGCGTAATGGTGAGTTCATCCATCTCATTGGCATTATTCTCGGCATCCTGCAGATCATCATCCTCATCTTCAGCACGATCAAGATTGGCCATCTCCGCCACACTGAACAGACTGGTTTCGTGACGTAAGGTTAACAAGCCGCCCTGGTTACTCTCAGCCTTCTTACGTTTTGCTTTACGCTTTTTCTGTTGCTCTGACTGCTTAGTTTCACCCTGAGACGACGGTTCTTGCTGGCTGGCAGACTGGCACACTTCATTGGCAACAGCGCTTTGAGGGGGGGTTGGGTGTAGCCACAATAGCACCGGTAACGGATCACGCTGACACTTACTGAGCTGCCCGATAGTTCCCGGCGAATAGAGTGCCTGCTGAATATCACACTCCTGAGCGCCTTCCTCTGAATTCAGCCGCTTCGGATCAGGACGAAAGCCAATCGCAGCCGTCACCAAACGGTGATAACGATCTACCAGTCCAGGATAACGCTGTAAAATAAAAAGCACTTGCTGCTGACTACGCTCAATCCAGCTCAGGTCATCGTATGCCGGCGCTGTCGCCATCGCGGCCAACCAATAGTACAGCTCACGATTAAGCTCAGCATTGGGAAATAGATTAATACGATCAGGCAGGTGCAGCGTCTCGGCACTTCGCCACGCTAGCGAAATACGCTTACCGCTGCCCGCCATACGCTGCAGCCAGTTACGTCGCAACGAAGACTCAGTCTGAATGGAAGCACGAATACTTAAGCCACCGTCACCACCTAAGGTGCGGAAAAATACAGACAAAGGCTTACGTACGCTTTCCAGCGTAACAGCTTCATGCTCCCAGGCAGGATCAGCCATGCGGCTAATCAACCGATCCCAATATTTACCTACCTGTTCTTCCATCGGGCGACCTCAAATAGCAGTTTAAAAGTTAGCTTTGACAACTTCCATCAACGCCAAAATGGTATCTTCATCATCGGTCAACGACTCCACCAGGCCTGCCCGACAGGCTTCAACAGGATCAAATCCAGCTTTCATTAAGGTTGCGGTATAGACCAGCAAACGCGTGCTTGCGCCCTCCTCCAGATCCATATCTTTCAAGCCGCGCAAACCAATCGCTAAATGGATAAGTCGTTTCGCATTGGCAGAATCCAGCCCCGTTTCCGTTTCTATCACGCGCTGCTCTTCTTCGGGCTTCAAATAAGTGAAGCTCATCGAAATAAAACGCTGCCGGGTACTGGGCTTAAGCCCTTTCATTAAGTTCTGATAGCCAGGATTATAAGAAACCACCAACATAAAATTCTTCGGTGCATGCAGCAATTCATTGGTTCGATCTATCGGCAGAATACGACGATCATCGGTCAAAGGATGGATGACTACCGTGGTATCTTTACGTGCTTCCACTACTTCATCCAGATAACAGATTCCGCCTTCACGAACAGCCCGGGTTAATGGGCCATCATGCCATTGCGTCATCCCATCACCGATCAGGTAACGGCCCACCAAATCAGAAGCGGTCAGGTCGTCATGACAAGAAACCGTATGCAATGGCAGCCCTAAACGTTGAGCCATGTGACTGATAAAGCGCGTTTTACCACAGCCTGTCGGCCCTTTAATCAAAACCGGTAACTGGTTCTCATAGGCATGTGTAAACAGCTCTACTTCGTTGTGTTGAGGCAGATAAAAAGGCACAGTTTTATTACCAACAGCAAGATTCAACTCAACTGTGTTAGCAGTAAACATAAGAAGCTCCGTAAGTGTTAACAAAAGAGAAGCGCTTTGCTTTGTTAAGCCAAAGCGCCAGATGAGCTTTACGCCCGAGCGGTTTCCAGAAGACTTTCTTCACGCACTTTTGTGCTTACTTTTGCCAATACTTTTGCATTATCACGTGCAGCGTCTGCATCGGTTCCGATGAAGAAACTCCATAGATAGACACCTAAACCACCCAGGAAGAATACCCCGGCGACCTCACGCATCCAGAAGAAAATTGCCATTTTATCCTGCACAAGCATAAAGGGCAGTGGCGTGTCGGTATAGCGTTGCAGCCAAACCTGAACAACACCGGCAGCCGTCAGGAACAAGGTGATAAACACCATAGATACCGTCATCAACCAAAAGCCCCACATCTCAGCGACCTGAGCCTTATTGCTGTTTGCAATACGACCACGCATCAGCGGCATTGCGTAAGAGATGATGCACATGACAACCATCGCATAAGCCCCATAGAAAGCCATGTGACCATGAGCAGCAGTCAACTGCGTACCGTGGGTATAGTAGTTAATCGGTGCCAGTGTATGCAGGAAGCCCCACACGCCAGCGCCAAGGAATGCCATCACACCTGTACCCATCGCCCAAAGAATTGCAGCTTTGTTAGGATGCTCACGACGGCGCTTGTTCACCATGTTGAAAGCAAACAGTGTCATCATAAAGAATGGAATCGGTTCCATCGCAGAGAACACAGAACCCAACCACTGCCAGTATTCAGGTGCACCAATCCAGAAGTAATGATGTCCTGTACCGAGAATACCGGTAATCAGTGCCATCGCGACGATCATGTACAACCATTTTTCGATCACTTCACGGTCAACACCGGTCACTTTAATCAAGACGAAAGCTAACAGCGAACCGAGAATCAATTCCCAAACACCTTCTACCCATAGATGGACAACCCACCACCAGTAGAACTTGTCACGTACCAAATTTTCCGGATTGTAGAAAGAGAACAGAAACATCACTGCCAGGCCAATTAAGCCGATCATCAGGATAGTACTGATAACCGTTTTACGGCCACGCAGTACCGTCATGCCTACGTTGAATACAAAGCCCAGCGCCACAATCACGATGCCGATTTTAGTTAATAAGGGTTGCTCAAGAAACTCTCGTCCCATCGTGGGCAAAATATCATTCCCGGTCATCTCAGCCAGGCGTGCATAAGGCACCAGCAGATAGCCAAGAATAGTTAATACACCTGCAACCAAAAAGACCCAGAAAAGCACGATCGCCAGTTTGGGGCTCCACAGCTCGGTTTCTGATTCTTCGGGAATCAGGAAGTACGCCGCTCCCATAAAACCAAACAACAACCAAACGATCAGCAAGTTGGTATGTACCATACGTGCAACGTTAAACGGGATCGCTGGAAACAAAAAATCTCCGACGACGTACTGTAAACCCATAATCAGACCGAATAGGATCTGACCGACAAAGAGCCCCAGCGCTGCGATAAAATATAATCGTGCAACCTTTTGAGATTCATACTTCATATTGATGCTCCTTTGCCTCATCCCTGAATATTTGGTGGCCAGTTACTGGTGTTAATCTCTGAAGTCCATTTCAGGAATTCAGCCACCGCTTCCAGCTCTTGATCAGATAGATTGAACTGCGGCATACTGCGGCGTCCCTCAATACCATCCACAGGACGGTATTTAATGAAAGCCATAATCGCTTCTTTACTACCACCAAAGCGCGTATAAACATTACCCAGCTCCGGCGCAAAATAAGCGCCCTCACCCAGCAAAGAGTGACAACCGACACAGTTATTTTCTTCCCAGACTTTTTTGCCCAGAACCACCTGTTCGGTAATGTTTTCACGGTGATCCCGTTCGGGAAGCACCTTTTCGGTGTGGTAGGTCAAGCCAAGAAACACCAATATGAAGAACAGACTTCCTCCATAGAAAATATTTCTCGCCATAGCTTTGGTGAACGTTTCATTCATAAAAAGCTCCGTAACCCTACAAAGGGCCAGATTGCACAATTAAAATTAAGGTGTGGCTATTATGAAAAGTTGTGGGCAGGAAACAATTGACCAATATCAAGTGAAACTAAAAAATATATTAAAAATACATTTTATTAATTAAGGCGCTGCATATTCTCCTTCTATTTGCCGCTTATCCTAAAGGGGGGGTTATCACTGCCAGTGAGGGACGATGCTATAGATACCCTCCCGGATAGACTTCGATCAAGCCTCTGGGGTATCTATCGGATCTGATTTTATCCGGAAGCGATTGGGCCTGTCATCGGCTTTGCTGATATTACCCGAGCGATAAAGCAATCGGGCCTTCAGGGACGGCATCTTTAACAATCGAGTGCCGGTTTCAGCTGCTTTACTGACTATCTTGTTATAACAACAAAAGCGCTATTAAAAGGACCAGCACGGGGGAATACAGCATCAGTCCACGTTGGATCAGATGTTTCACACCGGCTAATTCCATGAAGCCAGCGACAATCAGCAAACCCTTTAACGCGGATATCGACAGCACTAACATGACAATTTCAGAACCAGGCCGCTCCTCGCCCAACATAAACATGGTTAAGGTCAGAATAATTAATACAAGCCAAATCGTAACAGGATGTTTCATCAATGAATCACATAAATAAGCGGAAAAAGAATAACCCAGACAAGATCAACCATATGCCAGTAGCAGGCCCCACTTTCCAAACCGCTGATCTGCGAGGGAAGATAACAACCACGCCATAATCTGACTGACATAAACCCTAAAATCACTATCCCTAAAACAACATGAAGTAAGTGAAATCCGGTTAACAGAAAGTAGCCTGTATAAAAGTGATTAGTATCAAGGTCAAAACCCTGCCGCACTAATTGCTGGTATTCCCATAGTTTTACGACGATATAAATACAACCCACAGGAATACTCAGCAGCAACCAGCCGAATGCAGCAGATTTGTTCTGGCGCACCGCATTAACCGCCTGCGCCACACATGCACTTGAGGTGAGCAGCGCGAGCGTATTAATCAAACCCGCCAGCGGGTGTAATGTTTGCTGGCCGGCGAGAAAAGTCACGGAGTCGCTGCTACGTAAATAACTGAATAACAAAAACAACAAAGCGAACACCGACAGTTCGGCAATAATGAAAATCCACATTGCCAGGTCACCCGGCAATTTGCGGGTGGGGTAGGTAGCAGAAGAGGTGTTAGATGTGTCCATATTTAAATAAGAAAAGGCACAGTTACCTGTCGGCACTGCTCCCTGTCAACTCTCGCGAGCCAATCTCTGGCTAGTTAATAATGAAAAGGTTTATTGCCGGGTAGCAGTAAACTCTGCTGCTGTATTGCCAAATGCGCAGTTTATACCTAAGTGATACATGATGAAACGAGCATTTGAGTGATCCGGTTACTCTTTAAAAAAGGTAGCGCGATAGTGCTGCAACTCCGCAATGGAATCGCGGATATCATCCATGGCAAGATGTGAACCTTTCTTCGTGAAGTTGTTTAACAGCTCCGGCTTCCAGCGTCTCGCCAACTCTTTTATCGTGCTGACATCCAGGTTGCGATAATGAAAATAGCTTTCCAGTTCAGTCATATAGCGATTCAGAAAACGTCGATCCTGACCAATACTGTTACCACATATGGGCGAAGCGCCTTTATCAACATACTTAGCCAAAAACTCAATCGTCTGTTGTTCCGCTTCGCGCTCAGTAATGATACTTTCACGTACCCGCTGAGTCAGGCCAGACTGACCATGTTGCTTAACACACCACTCATTCATGCTCTTCATCACCGCTTCAGGCTGATGAATAACCAGTGAAGGACCTTCCGCCAAAATGTTCAGGTTAGCATCCGTCACGATCGTTGCTATCTCGATAATATAATCATTATCAGGATCAAGACCGGTCATTTCCAGATCGATCCAGATGAGATTATCTTTACGCGACATATATATTCCTCTTAATTAAATAGATAGCACTCTATAATGTTTCACAATTCAGAATACCTTACCACGAAGCACGACTAGTCGGTGAGATGACCAGGTAGTTATTTTTAATGTCAAAACGTAAAGTTAATCGTCGCCAGGCATGGCGCATAGAAAAAGTACAACAAGAGCGTGCAGACCGTGCAGCACGCAAAGACAACAAGGTAGAACAACAGTTAGAAGGTGGTGACCTGGGGCCGGAAGAGGAAGGGCTTATCATCTCCCACTTTGGCAAGCAGGTTGACGTTGAGGCGCTTGATGGCGAGAAAGCCGGCCAGATATTTCGCTGCCACCTGCGCACTCACTTAGGCCAACTGGTTACCGGCGATCGGGTTGTCTGGCGGGCAGGCTTAGAGCACGGTGTTGTTGTCGCCGCCCTCCCTCGTAGCAGCGAGTTGATTCGCCCGACTAACCACGGCGAACTCAAACCCGTGGCTGCCAATATTGATCGCCTGATCATCACTTTTGCCGTTGAACCAACCCCCTACGCCAATTTGATTGACCGCTATCTGGTCGCCGCGGAACTGAGCGGTATAGAACCCGTGCTGTTGTTAAACAAATCTGATTTGATCACCCCTGATAATCAACAAGAAATTGAAGATCTGCTAGAGCGATACCGCAAAATTGGCTATCGGGTCCTGATGGCTTCGACGACTCTTGAAGAGGGGTTAAACCCACTCCTGGAAGAGTTAAACGGAAAAATCAGTGTATTTGTGGGTCAATCGGGGGTCGGCAAGTCATCTTTAATTAATGTATTACTGCCGGGTGTCGACATAAAGGTAGGAGAACTTTCTGAGCAATCACGGAAGGGAAAACATACCACGACAACAGCACGTTTATTCCATTTTCCTAAAGGCGGTGACTTGATCGACTCACCGGGCATCCGCGAATTTGCGCTATGGCACATTAAACCCGAAAAACTCCTGGATGGATTTATCGAGTTCCGCCCTTTTATTGGCCATTGCAAATTCAGGGACTGCAAACATGACCAGGAGCCGGGATGCGCTATACTGGGTGCTATCGAGAACGGCAAGGTGAGCGCAAGCCGAATGGAAAGCTACCAACGTATTTTAAACTCCCTGCTTGAGCAGGGTTAAGCGATAGTGACTATAGTAGTTGCGTAGCGGCAGTTCCATAACAACAGCTACATAAGCCTATTATTTAAGAGAGTATTAATGGACGAGCAGGCACACATTCAGGAAACCGAAGAAGAAAAGATTCTATATGGCGCAGAGGCCTGGATCGACTTTTTAAAGGACAAGCCCTTCCCTGTGCGTGCCAGCAGCCTTAAACGCCTGAAAATACTGCTCAGTAAAGATTCTACAATGATCAGCCATCTGACAGCGCTGGTTCGCACTGATCCGGTTCTATGTCTGCATGTTGTCAGAGCCGCCGAGAACAAACTTGCACAAAAAGGCTCTCACGTTAGCAGTATTGAGCATGCCGTTTCATCATTAGGCATCGACCCTCTGATACAGCTCTGTAAAACATTACAGCCAATCAAGCTTAACCCCTCCAGCGTGCAACAAAAGCAATATCTTCGCATGGTAGCGAACAGCCATCACGCCGCTGTTCAGGCTCGTACCTGGCAACAGATGAAACGCCTACCCTTTAGCGAAGAGGTTTACCTCGCGTCTCTCTTTTATAGCATTGGTTTATGGGCATTATGGCTGAATGCTCCGTTACATATGCATCAGGTTCGCATAAAAATATGGGAAGAAGATATTGATCCGACGCTTGCCGAGCATGATGTGCTGGGCTGCACCATGCAGCAGATTTCCATGGGGCTTTCTGAAGCATGGGGCTTTTCTGAACTTACTATCCAGGCTCAGGATCCCGATACATCCCCGTCAAAAGGACTGCTCGCTAAGCTGCATCAGCGGGCACTAAGCGATCCGCGTTTAAGCGAAGAAGAACTGCGCGACCTTAATCACCTGACACAAGAGCGCCACTTTCCTATCAAGCTTGCAAACTGGTTATCACTGATCGTCAGTCGTGGCTGGCGCACATCGCGCAACATCAAAACAACCGACATCATCAGTGACTATCTGGGACTGGATACCAACCAAACATTGGCGCTATTACATAAGCTATGCGCAGATTCATCCAGGGAATATCATGCTCCCGGCACACTGGCGCCCGCGGCTGAAATGCTCATGATCCCATCGTCATATCCCAACAATTATAAACTAGGCAACCGCGAGCTGGAGTTACTGAGCACTAAATACCCCTTACCTGAAAAACCCAAGCCTAAAAAACCTGCACGTAAAACTCAGCCCCAAAAAGCAGCAACTCACGCTGAAACACTCGTTCACACAGCTGAAACACTATTGGATGAAGCCATCTATAAGCAGGTTGTTGAACGCTTTCTTAAAGGCTATCACCTCTATACAAAGCCAGCTCACATTCTGCAGGGGTTGGTGCAAGGGCTTAGCAAAGGCATAGGTTTGCAGCGAATTACCCTTAATCTTGTGAATACAAAAAGCCATAAAATGAAAACCGCACAGGTCGTTGGTATTGAAAAAGACCATCCTTTTGCCAGTTACGAAATAGATTTACAGATTCCGAGCCTTTTTAAAAAGCTCTGTGATAAACCCGCATGCATCTGGATCACAGCTGAAAACAGAAAAAAATACAGTAAACTCATACCCGACGCTTATAGTGATTTACTGCCAGAGAATGATTCGCTGCTAATGTCGATTTTCCGCGATCACGGAGCTGTAGCCATCATCTATGCCGATGCCGGGGAAAATGCCCTGCCGCTAACCGCATTTCATCAACAGCGCTTTCGCTACCTCTGCTCTGCGGCAACATTGGCACTCAAACAGATATGAAAATAATCTTTACAGATTGAGCCTTGATCGACAAATCGTTATGATCGGTCTCCGGCATTCATGCGAGAGACACACATGCTTCTCCCTTTGGTTATCGATTCAGCTCAATTACATTCCGTTATAAAAAATCCACATCTGATTATCATTGATCTTTCTGCTGCCGATCACTATCGGCAAGAGCATATTCCCGGTGCCATCTGGGCAGATGCCGGCCGCTTGCAAAATGGCGCCGCTCCTGTTCCCAACAAGATCGCGGATGACCGACAACTTTCTCAGTTGTTTTCTGAGTGCGGTATCACTGAAAACAGTCATGTCGTTGTATATGATGACCAAAACGGTCCGCTGGCAGGACGTTTTATCTGGAGTATGCATTGCGCAGGCCTGAGAAACGCATCGTTTCTTAACGGCCATTTACCAGCCTGGGCTGCCGCGGGTTATCCACTTGAAGCAACGTTTAACCAGGCAGCACCTTCTGCAATCAATGTATCCACGACCTCCGACCTGATTGCTGATAAAGACTATCTCATGGCCCATATGGGTCAGGATGACATCTCGATTTGGGATGCGCGTTCTCATGATGAGTTTATCGGCGCAAGAGTCGTTAATGCCATAAAAGGCGGCCATATTCCTGGCGCACACTGGTTGGAATGGACTGATTCCTTCGTACAGCTGAATCCCCCTTTACTGGCCTCTCCAGATCAGTTAATGGAACGGATCATCAAAGCCGGCATCGAACCAGATAAAACGGTTATCACCCACTGCCAGACACATCGTCGCTCAGGGCTCACCTATATCGCAGCACTGCATGCAGGCCTTAGTGATGTAAAATGCTATGACGGCTCATGGTTTGAATGGGGCAACCTGCCAGATACACCGGTCGAAATCTGATCTTTGACACATTATTGTTACCTTTTAGGAGTTTTTGGTGAAGCAAAAATTATTTATTCTCTTCCAGCACATCGTCCCACAACACCTTCTGTCCCGCCTGGCAGGTCGCCTTGCCGATTGCACCAACCCATGGGTAAAAAATCGTTTTATCAGTTGGTTTGCTAAAAAATACCAGGTAAACATGGCAGAAGCCTTAGTCGAAGAGCCCACGGACTACTCCTCTTTCAATGCGTTTTTCACGCGTGAACTGAAGCCGGGTATCAGACAAATAAACCCGGAGCCTGATGCACTCGTTTCACCCGCCGACGGTGCTATCAGCCAAATAGGCGCGATTCAACATGGCCGTATTTTTCAGGCTAAAGGCCGAGGCTACGGCCTGACAACCCTGCTGGGCGGTTACGAAGAGCTCGCCAACCCCTTTAAAAATGGTTTTTTTACCACCATATATCTATCGCCAAGAGATTATCATCGGGTTCACATGCCAATAAAAGGCACGCTTCGTGAGACAGTCTATGTGCCGGGCGATCTGTTTTCAGTTAACCGGACAACCGCTGAAAACGTAGATCAGTTGTTTGCACGTAATGAGCGACTGGTTGCCATTTTTGATACCGAAGCAGGCCCAATGGCAATGATTTTGGTCGGTGCGATGATTGTTGCGGGTATCGAAACGGTATGGGGCGGCCAGGTCGCACCTATGCTGAGACAACCGCTTCGAACACCCTACCTGCCTGAACCCACCACACCGATAGTGCTGGAAAAAGGAGAAGAGATGGGACGCTTCAAACTGGGCTCAACCGTGATTTTATTATTTGGCCCTGATGCCATTGAGTGGGTAGGGACATTTAAGGCAGAATCGCCTGTAAAATTGGGCGAAAAACTGGCCACACAGCGATAGCGAACCCTATTAAACAGGATATGAATGATGAGCCAATGGACAACACTACTACAGACCTATCAGGTTACGCTGTCTGAACAGGAGGACGAGATTATCTCGGTACCTGAACATGATAGCCAGACACGCATCGTCCCCCTGCTTCACAACCGGGTCATCAGCATCATCGGCCCTGAAGCAGAAAAATTTCTTCAAGGCCAGCTCAGCTGTGATATGCGCGACACCAGCCAGCTGGGCAGCCGTTTAGGCGCCCACTGCAACATCAAAGGTGGCATGCTGGCGCTTTATCGTGCCATCGCCGTTGAGGGTGGTTTTTGGCTACGCACGCATCAGGATATTCTTCAAGGCGGGCTTAACAATCTGAAAAAGTACATCATGTTCTCTAAAGCAGAGGCAGAGGACATAAGTGACCAAGTAGTAGGCTTCGGACTCATGGGTCCCGGTGCCGGCACTCTGGTTGAAAAACTATTTGATAAGCTGCCATCGGAAACCGACAGAGCGATTCATGCCGGAAAAAAAGTAGCCGTCAAAGTACCGGGTGACCGCTATGAACTATGGCTGCCAGCCTGCGAAGCTGCGGAGGCACTAGAACAGCTGATCCGCTTAGCTCCACTGGGAACCACTCAGGCATGGGTTCTTGAAGAGATAAAAGCAGGCATTCCTGATTTGCGCAGCGCAACACTCGAAGCGTTCATCCCACAGATGACCAATCTTCAGGCACTGAAAGGCGTCAGTTTTAACAAAGGCTGCTACACGGGTCAGGAGATAGTCACACGCCTGCAACACCGCGGCAAACTCACTAAGCCGATGTATCTGGCACAGATAAAGACTGCCACCCTGCCGCAGCCGGGCGATCAGTTATATTCCGCTGATAAAGATAATGTAGGGCAGGTTGTTATCGCGGCACACAGCGGCGAACAAGAAGTAACGCTTCTCGCGGTGATCAACAAATCACAGGCAGATGAGAGCAGCATTCATATTGAAAGCTCACAAGGCCCACAGCTTGAATTACTTCCCCTTCCCTATGAACTTGATCCCGAACTGTTTACCAGCAAACGCTAACCGTTGTAATTAATAGCGTTAATTGTAACAGAGTCGCATTCTGCGGCTCTGTTATGACCACAAATCACCTTGTACAACCTCCCCTTTAACACTCTCACTTTCCGGCAGCTGCCAGTTAATCGGTTGCTTTGCATGCTGCAGCAAATACTGATTGGCCTGACTAAAATGACGACAACCAAAAAAACCGCGATGTGCGGCAAGCGGGGACGGATGTGGCGCTTTTAATACAAGGTGGCGGGTTTGGTCAATCATGGCTCCTTTTTTTTGCGCATAACTTCCCCAAAGCAGAAACACCACATGCTCGCACTCTCGATTGACGACTTCGATCACTTTATCGGTAAACTGCTCCCAGCCTTTTCCCTGGTGAGACGCCGCACTGGAATCCTGCACCGTCAGTACGGCATTAAGCAGTAAAACACCCTGCTGCGCCCAGCTTTCAAGACAACCATGCTCAGCACGCGGGATAGCTAAATCGGACTCTAATTCTTTGTATATATTCACTAAAGAAGGTGGCGTTTTAACACCCGGCTTCACGGAAAAGCACAAGCCATGCGCCTGCCCGGGCTGATGGTAAGGATCCTGACCGATGATCACCACTTTAACCTGATCCAAAGCGGTCACTTGTAATGCATGAAACCAACTTGCTTCAGGTGGGAAAATCACTTTATGCCGCTTTTTTTCTTGCTGTAAAAAAGCCAGTAGCGATTGCATGTACGGCGCTTTAATTTCATCTTCTAAATAGGGCTGCCAACTTTTTGCACGCTCTAACATATAATTAGCCTCATTTTTTTATTCTCTTAAACGCGAACGAGATCGAACACCATATCCTACGATTAACAATAAATGTTACCCTGCCAACCTTTACACTAAAATCTTTTGACTTAATTCTTTGCAAACGGCACAGCCGCCTGCAGAAACCCGACAAACTGGACAATGCCTGGTGATTATTACACTTTTACCCTTGATTACACTGTTTATCAGCTTCTTTATCCTGATGTTGGGTTTTGGCCTTATCGGTATTCTTCTGCCGGTCAGAATGGGCATGGAAGGGATGAGTACCGACACCATTGGTCTTGTTTTATCCATGTATGCCGTCGGCATGCTAATGGGTGGTTTATATTGCCGGCGCCTGATTAGCCGGGTCGGACATATCAGGATATTTTCAGCCAGTGCGGCATTGAGTGCTATTGCTATTCTTGCCTGCAGCCTCACCATGAATGAATGGATTTGGGGCGCTATGCGCATGCTGATGGGGTTTTGCATCGCCTGTGCATTCGCTGTTATTGATGGCTGGCTAAGTGAAGCCTCCAGTGACAAAACACGTGGCCGTATCCTGGCCACTAGCCAGGTAGTGGTGATGGCAGCACTTTTTTGTGGCCAGTTCCTGTTAAACCTTGCGCCGCCGACTTCACAAACAATCTTTATTGTTGCCGGTATACTGCTCTGCCTCGCCCTCATACCGTTAATTATGAGCCGCCGGGCCGGCCCCGTCATACATGAAACACAGGGCATGTCTTTTAAGCAACTGGCTACCCTCTCCCCCTTAGGCGTAGTTAGCTGCTTCTTTGGCGGTTTGATGTACGCTGCAATGGTCAATATGCTGCCCGTTTTTGCCGCGAATTACGATATTAGCGGCTTTGAATTGACGCTGTATATGGCTTCAGCCATCCTGGGAGCCTTTTTATTACAATTTCCTGTCGGCATGCTCTCTGACCGATTTGATCGCCGTACCGTGCTTTTTTATCTTTTAGTAGTCAATATTGTCGCAACCCTGATTATCCCGTGGAGCGCACAGAATCAATGGCTGTCTATCATGATGCTCACCACGGCGATCAGTACGGGAATTTTCACCTGTCTATACCCAATGAGTATTTCAGAAACCTTTGATAAGGTGCAACGCTCAGACATGGCGGCGGCCATGGGCGGATTACTCAGCATCTATGCGTTAGGCAGCATTTTCGGCCCACTCAGTTCCTCAATTGTAATGAAGCACTTAGGTCATGATGCTTTATTCGTTTTTTTAGTTAGTTCAGAAGTATTTTTACTGATCTTTGTCCTTTATCGGATGCGTGTCAGTGCGCCACTACCGATAGAAGATCAGGAAAGCTTTGTTATGCAAACCTCAACTGGCGCGCCGCTGCTAGAGCTCGATCCACGTACTCACTATTATGTAGATACGCCACTTAACCTGGAAGCACAGGTAGCTATCACCATCGCCGAAAGCAGCCCGGCGGCCGCGGTTAATATGGTAAAACAGATTGCTCTGACTTCTCCGGAAAAAGCAGCAGTACTCGTTTCGGCTCTCTCTCAAGTCGATGATATAGATGTGGCTCGCCTTTTCACCGCTATCACCCGTGTAGCACCCGATCTTAGTCTTGAGATTGCAGAGGCGCTCGCCAGCAATGCGCCGGATCACGCATCAGAGCTAGTGGCATGGATGGTAGAACATCAACCCGAAAGGTTGGCGGATATTGTCGCCGAGCTAGCCGATCAATTTCCGGCAAATATACAGGAAGAATTCGACCACCTGCGTCCGGCCGATGCCGATGCTTATCACGACTCCGCTACCGAACTGGTCACTCACTTTGCCGAGTTCCAGCCAGAGCAAGCGATGGATGTCGCGGCAGCGGTGATTGAAACGATGCCGGATATGGCCTCAGAAGTGGTTGATATTCTTCATGATGCAGACAATATGGAAAATGAACTATCCTCAGGCATTGACGACAAACCACAGACATAAGCGGATGACAGCTCGCCCTGTTGCCAATACCTTTAAACGCAACCTTCTATACACGCATAAAAAAGGCTGCCGAAGCAGCCTTAATCACTAAAACCCAGCAGTTATGCGCGTGGGCGCATAGCCGGAAACAGAATAACATCACGGATAGACGCTGAATCGGTAAACAACATCACCAGACGGTCAATCCCGATACCTTCACCCGCTGTTGGCGGTAAACCATACTCTAGTGCATTGATGTAATCATCATCATAATGCATCGCTTCATCGTCACCTGCTTCCATTTCTGCTACCTGCGCACGGAAACGTTCCGCCTGATCTTCAGAGTCATTCAACTCCGAGAAACCATTAGCCAATTCACGGCCCGCCACAAAGAACTCAAAACGGTCGGTAACAAATGGATTGTCATCATTACGACGCGCCAACGGAGACACTTCGGTAGGATATTCAGTAATAAAAGTAGGCTGTTGCAAACGATGCTCTACCGTTTTTTCGAAGATCTCGATCTGCACACGCCCCAGACCCCAACCATCTTTGACGTCAATATCCATACGTTCGGCGATTTGACGCGCGGCATTATCATCAGCCAGCGCCTCAGCGGTAATTTCCGGGTTATATTGCAACACAGAATCAAACACACTCAAACGGGTGAACGACTTAGACAGATCGTAATCGAAAGATTCGAGTACTTCGCCCTCTTCGTTACGTACCGTATTAACAATGGTCGTCGTGCCTAATACATTTTGAGCCACCGTGCGCAGCATGTCTTCAGTCAGGTCCATCAGGTCATGATAGTCCGCATACGCCTGATAAAACTCGATCATGGTGAATTCTGGATTATGACGTGTAGAAAGCCCTTCATTGCGGAAGTTACGGTTAATTTCGAACACCCGCTCAAAACCACCCACAACCAGACGCTTCAGATAGAGCTCCGGCGCGATACGCAGATACATATCACGATCCAATGCGTTATGGTGCGTAATAAACGGGCGGGCAGCTGCACCACCCGGAATGACCTGCAACATCGGCGTTTCAGCTTCAATAAAGCGACGTTCTGTCAGGTAGTTACGAATACCGGAAACAATTTTAGAACGTGCCTCAAATACTTTGCGGGACTGTTCATTCGTAATCAGGTCTACATAGCGCTGACGATAACGGATTTCAGTATCCTGCAACCCTTTGTGTTTATCCGGCAATGGACGCAAGCTTTTCGTCAGCAGCTGATATTCACCCAGATCCACATAAAGGTCACCTTTTCCCGATTTATGCAACACACCGGTAACACCGATAATGTCACCCAGATCGAGGCTCTTAGCAAAAGGACGTGCCGCTTTGTTTACATAAAACTGAATGCGTCCGGTCATATCCTGAATTACGCCAAAAGCGCCACGATTCAGTACCACACGTCCGGCAATGCTGACCGTATGCGCGGCTTCTTCCAGCTCTTCTTTGGTTTTCTCACCAAACTGCTCTAACAGATCCTGAGCATAACTGTCACGACGAAAGCTGTTCGGAAAAGCATTACCCGCTTCACGCAGAGCATTCAGTTTTTCCCGACGCTCTGCAATCAGTCGGTTTTCATCTTGTTTCTGATCTTGCTTCTGAGTGTTATCAGACATGGGTGTGGTGAACCTTTAAGTTAATAATTCGTTACAGACCAGCTTTCAGACTGGCTTTAATAAACAGATCCAGATCGCCGTCCAGCACTTTGTCACAGTTGGACGACTGTACATTAGTACGTAGATCTTTTATGCGCTGATCATCCAGTACGTAGGAGCGGATCTGGCTTCCCCAGCCGATATCCGCTTTGGAATCTTCCAGCTCCTGAGCGGCGGCGCTGCGTTTCAGCATCTCCATTTCGTACAATTTTGCCCGCAGCTGTTTCATACAGGTATCTTTGTTCTGATGCTGCGAGCGTTGGCTCTGACTCTGCACCACAATACCCGAAGGGCCGTGGGTAATACGTACCGCCGATTCTGTCCGGTTAACGTGCTGACCGCCGGCACCTGATGCACGATACACGTCGACCCGCAGATCAGCAGGATTGATCTCAATATCGACGTTATCGTCGATTTCAGGAGACACAAACACAGAACAGAATGAAGTATGACGGCGGCCACCTGAATCAAACGGCGACTTACGCACCAGGCGGTGCACCCCCGTTTCAGTGCGTAACCAGCCAAACGCATACTCGCCTTCAAAGCGTATAGTCGCTGACTTGATACCCGCTACCTCACCATCAGATACTTCAATGAGTTCTGTTTTAAATCCTTTGTCTTCACCCCAGCGTAAATACATACGCAATACCATATTGGCCCAATCCTGGGCTTCAGTACCACCGGAGCCTGACTGAACGTCCAAAAAGGCGTTATTAGGGTCAACTTCGCCAGAGAACATACGGCGGAATTCTAATTTCTCCAGCTTCGCCATCAGGTTGCTGACTTCAGAAATCACGTCGCCTACCGTTTCTTCGTCATCCTCCTCAACCGCCATCTCCAGCAGCTCACGCGCATCAGTCGCGCCTGAGGTGAGCGTATCCAGAGTGGTAACAATAGTGGACAAAGCGGCACGCTCTTTGCCAAGCTTCTGAGCATACTCCGGATCATTCCAGACCGCAGGATCTTCAAGCTCACGTTCTACTTCTTCCAGGCGTTCTTTGGTGCCCGGATAATCAAGATAGCTATAAAGCGCTGCCGCTCGCTCGCCGATATCCTTCAAGTCATTTATGATCGGATTGACTTCCATCGTTAATGCTCAACACTCGCAATTCAAAAGGGTGGATATTTTAACTGATACACGTCCGGCTTTAAATCTTTGTAACAGGAATATGTTATTTGTATTTTTTTGCGTTGCAACATTCGACTTTATCAACCAGATATATCAAACTTGTCTAATGAAAAGAATCCTGAGTCAACACACCACTATTTCCATCCTGGTTCTGCTCTTAATGCTGACCTTATTTGTATTGGTTGTTAACACGCCGGCGTGGGCTTTTACTATCGATAAAGCACCACAGGATATCGACCTCACCAACACTTTTTTTGGTTATCTGTCCTTATTAATCTTTGTTATTGGCTACCTGTTTGTATTAACAGAAGAGTTTACCCGGTTACGTAAATCTAAACCTATTATCGTTGCGGCGGGGTTAATCTGGCTAGTTGTAGGGATCGGTTATGCGCTTCATGGTGATACAGAAACAGCCGGTATTGCAGTGCGACATAACATCCTTGAATATGCCGAGCTGTTTCTGTTTTTACTCGCCGCGATGACTTTCATCAACATGATGGAGGAACGCAATGTATTTGCTGCATTACGCAGTTGGTTAGTACGTAAAGATTTCTCAATCCTGCAAATTTACTGGATTACAGGAACGCTCGCGTTTTTCATCTCACCACTGGCCGATAATTTATCCACTGCACTGTTAATGGGTGCTGTGGTATTAGCCGTAGGTAATAACTACCTGAAATTTGTCACGGTAGGCTGTATTAACATCGTTGTTGCCGCCAATGCCGGTGGGGCCTTCAGCCCCTTCGGCGACATAACTACACTCATGGTCTGGCAAAAAGGCATGGTGCAGTTTGAGGAGTTTTTCCTTTTATTTCTACCCGCATTGGTCAACTGGCTGGTTCCAGCCCTGATGATGTCCCGGGTCGTGGAAAAAGCGCCGCCGGCACGACACCAGGAACATCAGAAACAGATGAAACGCGGTGGTGTAACCATTATTCTTTTGTTTCTAATGACTATTGCTACCTCAGTCATGGCTCACAGCATATTAAATTTGCCTCCTGTACTGGGCATGATGACAGGACTCGGCGTACTTAAGCTCTATGGTTATTACCTCTCTCAACATGAAGCAGCGATAATCGATCACGGTCACATTCATCATCACCATAAAGACAATATCCAGGATATGCGGGATATACGCGGTGATCATACTGATGTCGTGCGACGCTTTGATATCTTCAAGGTCGTAGAGCGCGCCTCCTGGGATACTCTGATGTTTTTCTACGGCGTTGTGCTCTGTGTCGGCGGATTATCGACGCTAGGATATCTGGCGCTCCTGTCTGACACACTTTATGGCTCACTAGGCACCACGTGGACCAATTCACTCATCGGCGTAATATCGGCCGTGATTGACAACATTCCCGTTATGTTTGCAGTACTGACGATGAACCCTGTTATGAACACTAACGAATGGTTGCTGGTGACACTTACCGCGGGCGTGGGTGGCTCATTACTGTCTATCGGATCAGCAGCGGGAATTGCGCTAATGGGACAGGCTCAGGGAACTTATACATTTATGAGCCATCTTAAATGGAGCTGGGCCATTGCTCTTGGCTATGTGCTAAGCATTCTGACACATTTATGGATTAACGGAACCTAATCATGCTCAACCTTCTGCGTGCACATATAACTACATCAAAACGTTACGCTATCAGCGTCTGGGATATTTCCATTCGCTTATTTCACTGGTCACTGGTCGCCGGGATCGGCTTTATGTGGTTTTCGGGCGAAGAAGGCGGCAACATTATGACTTGGCACATATATATCGGCTATTGCATGCTGGGATTGATCCTGTACCGAATCATTTGGGGGGTCATAGGTAGTCCTTATGCGCGTTTTTCCTCATTTATAAAAGGGCCTTCAAGCACGCTGGTCTATCTGAAAGGCTTTATCAAAGGCAAGAAGCACGACTATCCCGGACACAATCCGCTGGGTGGCTGGATGGTCATCCTGTTAATGCTATTAGTATTGGTTCAGGCGTTCAGTGGTCTGTTCAGCAGTGACGATATTTTCACAGAAGGACCACTCTATTCATTCGTCAGCAGCAAAACCAGTGACTTTCTTACGTCAATTCACCATCTTAATTTCAATTTACTGCTAGCTGCTATCGCACTACATATCATTGCAGTGGCTTACCACGAAATAATCAAGAAAGAGCCTTTGGTAAAAAGTATGCTGACAGGAAAAAAACTCATGCACCAACCGGGCAAGGTTGATACGCACCCCAACTATATGGCCATGCTTATTACTGCCAGCTTTGTGGCGGCGGGAGTTTACCTAGCGATATACCTGACGTAGCTTTGAGATAGTTCTTGCGTCACAACATTGGCGTGAGATAGCAGCAATCATGCTCAGCTGTTATGGATTTTATGTAATTCTGACCAAATCTCATCACACAGTTGTTCACGGTAAGCTGACTCCTTAAAAACCGGAAATTCTGACCGGTAAGTAGCCATAAGACGGGCATTCCCGCCGGCCATACAAGATCTGACATTCGCTAAACGATCAGCCGCTTTTACTAACAAAGCAAGCTCCTCTTCACCACTGACACGGGCCATTTTCCGGTATGTTTTGATTTTTCTTTCTTTCCTGGATTTACCCGGTTCATCGGTCACTATTGCAACACAATCAGATACGAAGGCTCCGAATTCACTGGCGATTTCGTCAATCCCTACATCGGTATCTTCAACCACATCATGTAGATAAGCGATCACCTCCGCGGCTTCGCCATACTCTTTGACTATCATTGCAACAGCATCAAGGTGGGCTGTATACGGAAGTGATCCGTACATCTGGTCACCATGAGCCCTGATAGCAAAATCACGCGCTTTCTTTTTCATATCGGCACCTATATTAATTAGATATTCCTCCATGAAAAAGCACCGCTAAAAAGTAATCCTATTGCTTGTTATTGCTTTTCTTTGCAGACTACTTTGACGGCAGCGTTACGACAAAACCGACGTACCCTGTGAACCACGCCTTCAGATCAGAATCTTCCGAAAGGCCTGAAGGATCAATATAAATCATCTATTTCATCGCCTTTACGGCAAAACCTATCTCTTCAACATGCTATCAGTTAGAAAACAATAATCCATTTCAGTTCCCAATCAAAACGACTCACCCATAAAAAACGGAGCATGTAGCTCCGTTTCAGAATCACTGCGGATTGTTCCGCCAATTCAACTTAGTCCTCTACACGGAAGTCATCGTGGCAGCCTTTGCAGGTTTTTCCCAGCTCGCCAAATACAGGCTTGATAACATCCATATCACCGGATTTGGCGGCATCCGCTAACGCAGTCGCATTTTTAGCTAATGCATCCATGCCGGCATCAAAATCACCCCTGTTTTCCCAGATCTCTGGCTTAGCGTCAGTCTCGCCCACATCAGAACCTTCGATAAAACCTTCACGCGGCAGTTTGGCCAATACAGCAACCACGTCTGCACGACGCGAAAACTCAGCCGCATCAAAGTCAATCTTTCCTTTAACCATGGCAGCCATCGGACCAAAGTTCCATTTTATTGTATTAAAAACACCCTGTCGGTACTCAATCGCATCCTCAACATCAGTTGCTGCTGCCAAGGTACTACCCATTAATACAGCGGCTGTCATACCTATTACGAAAATTTTCTTCATCATAACCTTCCTTTGATTGACAAAACATTAGACATATAAAATTTACCATATCATCAGAGTTTCACAACTCAAGCAGCGGTTTTAATTCTTCTACCCAAATCCTGATCCGCTCTTCAGTTTCAGCAAACTGGCAATCATCATCCAGAGCTAAACCTACAAAAAACCGGCCATCGGGGCTTAATGCTTTAGATGCTTCAAACTTGTACCCTTCAACCGGCCAACGGCCGTAGATTTTGGCTCCTGAGGTTTGTAAGACCTCATGTAACAAGCCCATCGCATCAAGAAACCATTCACCATAACCAATCTGGTCACCTAAGCCGAACAGCGCACACGGTTTACCTTGAAGATTCAGTGTTACAAACTCTTCCCACAGGTCTTCCCAATCTTCCTGCAGCTCACCAAAATCCCAGGTAGGCACACCAAAAACACAAGCACTGTAAGATAAAACGCCTTCCAGGCCCTGTTCAGCAATATTATGCAACACAGCCTGCCGCCCGAACTGCTTAGCTATCAACTCAGCGGCCCGTTCGGTATTACCCGTTGTTGACCCATAAATGATGCCAATCTGCGTATCCATGTCTACTCCATATTCAACAGATGTGACTATTACACAAAGGGCTGTGGTTATAGTCAGACACAAAAAAAGCAGCCCGATGCTGCTTTTAAGACAAGGGAGTTATTTGAACGAAAACATTTATTCAGAAGCGAACGCATCAAATGCATTTTTAGTGATCTTTTCGATCTCATCACGCGCTTCATACAGTGATTTTAAGTTTTCTTCACTGGCATCTTTTAAGGTTTCTTCTAATTCTTGTGCATAGGATTGTTGCAACAACAGCAGATCATTAGCCGTCTTACACTGCTGTAGCTGCTTTGTTTGCTGGATGGTCGCATTGATGCAGGATTTAGTACATTCCATCTGCTGGCGAGTTAGCTCCTCCAGCATACGTGTCTGAATGTTGACCAACTCTTTAAAGGGTTCGATTGATTCACTCATTCTTTTCGTCATATCTTGAAACATGGGTATGTCCTTACATAATCCGCACGATAATAATAACAGTGTATAAGATATACTGACATTCTAGAATATTTTCAGCAACGTTGTCAGATCAAGATTATTTGAGCTAAAAAACCAAAGGAGTAAAACATGCGCCTGTTACATACCATGTTACGCGTGACCGACTTAACTAAATCAATCAGCTTCTATACAGAAATTCTGGGGATGGAATTACTCAGAAAGCGCGATTACCCGGAAGGCAGCTTTACCCTCGCATTTCTTGGCTATGGTGATGAATCATTACACACCGCGCTTGAACTAACACATAACTGGGATACTTCAGAATACCAACTTGGCAATGCCTATGGACATATTGCCATTGAGGTTGAGGACGTTTACAAAGCCTGCGAAGCTATTAAAGCCAAAGGCGGTGATATTGTGCGTGAAGCCGGGCCGATGAAAAACAGTTCATCAGGCACTATTCTTGCGTTTGCAAAAGACCCCGACGGCTACATGATTGAACTTCTCAGCGCAAAACGATCAGATTAAAAGTAAGATTCTCGCGCTAAAAGTTAATCGATATCAAGAAGAAGACGGTTTATTGCTGCAGCACAGCATTACATCCGTTAAAATAGCAAACATTAGGAAGTTCTAATCCAATTACAGCCTTATCCTAAGAGCTAACGGGTTTGTAATTCCATATACCGGCAGTGCATCTGTATAATGATGTCACTTTTAAATCCCATAAAACCGTTGGGGCATGACCAGATATGAGCAAGAAAACGTTATTGGCCGCGGCAGGCCTTATCTTTGGGCTGCAATCTATGAATGTTATGGCAGCCAGTATTTCTGCTGCTACAGAAGCCATTCAAAAGCAAGATTATGCGACAGCTATAGAAGACCTGAAGGAGTTGATCGATGAAGGAAACGCTGACGCGACCAACCTAATGGGTCAGCTTTATGAAAACGGCTGGGGAGTAAAACAGGATATAGCCAAAGCAAAATCTCTTTATGACCGGGGAGCTCGCCAAGGCAATATCAATAGTGTTAACAGCCTGCGCAAACTTAAAAATATAGAATACAAGGTAGAGCTGGATGCCTTAATGCCTAAAGTGAAAGCAGGGGATGCTTCAGCGCAGAACCGTGCCGGCGAAATGTATGAGTTTGGGTACGGTACTGAACGCGATGGCGCAATGGCCTTCAAGCTTTATCAATTAGCGGCTAAACAAGGCTTAGTGGCTGCCCAGCACAACCTTGGCCGCAGCTTTAATTTCGCTACAGGTACTGAACAAAACTTTGAAGAAGCAGAGCGCTGGTACCGCCAGGCGGCAAAACAAGGCTACACAAATTCGATGTTTTTTCTCGGCACTCTGTATTCAAACGGTTATGGCAATGACAGTAGCCATGCTCAGGATATAATTGCTTACGCCTGGATGCATAACGCGGCGGCTTTAGGTAACGGTACCGCTGCTTCAATCGAAAGCCGTCTGCTAATGAAGCTGCAGGAAAGCCAGATGAAAGAAGCTGAGGCACTCGCCGCTGAATATGCTCAGGATTACGTTGAACCTTTCAAAAATTAATGCTCAATTGATTAATACAGGTCTGGTGACATATCCAGTGACTATTTCATCAGATATGTCACTGGATATGTCACCTGTCCCATTCAGACCCGACACCGCTTCCCTGCATCACAGTTAGCACTTAACGAAATTGTCTACTGGTGATATATTAGCCAACCTTTTTAGCACCCGTATTCATTTGGTTTTCCTTCTATGTCCTCAAATATGTCTAGCAACACAGTAACAGACAGACCCACTTCAATGACGATAGCGTATCTTGCGCCACTGTTATGCGCCGCCGCTTTATCTATCGGCGCTACTGTCTGGCTTGCCAATACCGAATCCTGGTTTGAGGCCAGTTTACTGACGTTAGGTGCGGCCCTTGGGTTGGTACTTTACCATGCGGCTTTTGGTTTCACGACTGCATGGAGAGCTCTCATTATTGACGGTCGGGGTAAAGGCTTACGCGCACAAATGCTAATGCTGGCTGTTGCTGTGTGCCTGTTTTTTCCCGCTTTAGCGGCCGGAGATCTGTTTGGCAATGATGTGAGCGGATTTGTCAGACCGCTCGGCTGGTCAATTATTATCGGCGCCTTTGTCTTTGGCATCGGCATGCAGCTCGGAAACGGCTGCGCATCCGGCAACCTTTACCATGCCGGCGGAGGCCAACTACGCGCCCTTCCCTGCATCATCGGTTTTACCGTAGGTGCTCTCTGGGCAAGTAAAGATTATGAATGGTGGACAACGCTTCCACAGTTCGCACCTTACTCCTTTATCGAACAGTTTGGCGTTATTCAGGCAATAATCATGAATCTCGCCCTCTTCGCCGTTATTGCCTGGCTCACCGTGGTGATAGAGAAACGTCGACACGGTTCAGTCGAAAAAGATGCCCTGCACTCTTCCTTACCCCTTTATCGTCAACTTATATCCGGCCCCTGGCCATTCATCTGGGGCGCCATTGCGCTAGCCATTTTGAATTTCATTACTTTAGCAATGATCGGAAGACCCTGGGCGGTCGCTGTTGCCTACCCCTTATGGGGCGCAAAGATGGCTGCATGGCTGGAAGTCGATCTGGAGTTGGATTTCTGGACATACTGGATGCAACCCGGCCGGGAGTCGGCATTAATGGAGCCACTGACAACCGATGCGGGTACGCTGATGAATGCCGGAATTATTATAGGCGCCTTAATGGCCGCGGCTCTCGCAGGCAAGTTAACTATTCAATGGCGGATGCCCTGGCAACACTGGATTGCCGCTATTATTGGCGGATTGATGCTGGGTTATGGTGCCACGATCGCTTTTGGCTGTAATATCGGTGCTTATTTTGGCGGCATTGCTTCTGGCAGTTTACATGGCTGGTTATGGCTGGTGGCAGCCTTTATCGGCAGCATTATAGGCACCTGGATTCGGCCTGTGTTTAAACTCAGCAATACAGCAACAACTCAGCGCTGTAACTAAAGCTAAGCTTCTAATCGGATAAGGTTCACCATGATAAAACTTTACGATCAAACCCAAGTCATGAAAGCGTCGCTGATGCGCCGGCTGGCCGCGCTTGTTTACGATGTACTCATCGTTATTGCGATTTTGTTTATCGTCAGCGGTATCGGCGTCATCATCAACGATGGTGAGCCTGTATCGGGTGCACTGTACAAATCGCTGCTATTCCTCTCCATGTTTCTATTTTATGGCTACTTCTGGACACGTTCCGGCCAGACCATTGGCATGATGGCCTGGCGCATAAGAGTGCAGACACAGGAAGGCTACAGCCTCAGTTGGAAGCATGCCTTGATTCGCTTTTTTATGGCGGCTGTCTCCTTAGCATGCGCTGGTTTAGGTTATCTCTGGATGTTATTCTCCGACCAGGGACTGACCTGGCACGATCAAGTATCAGGCACACGCGTAGTGCAATTAGCACCCAAAAAAAAGGCCAAATAGCACCTAAAAAAAAGAGCCGGCCGGAACCTGATAATAAGCGCTAGCGGGCACCTGAAAAGAAGGATCAACCGCCTGCTAAAAACCACTTAACCGGCTTTTCGTAATAAAGACAACCCTAAAAACAGACAGATAACGATCGGGATCACGGTTGCCAGCAAGGGCGTAAAACCGATCACTGTACTGGCAGGTCCCAGCAGGTCCTGAGAGAACTTAAACACCAGGCCTACAATCACACCCGCAATAATCCGCTGCCCCACCGTTACACTTCGCAATGGTCCAAAGATAAAAGAGATTGCGACCAACACCAGCGCAAAGATCCCTGCTGGTTGT
>NZ_JBFIIH010000019.1:0-39476 GCF_041601355.1 Neptunomonas sp. | reverse complement strand
GTCCTGCGGATAAATTTCAATGCCGGAGATTACGTCTACTGGAGAAACAAACCTGCCTGGAACTTTCGTGCAGATGCGGCGCAATTTCCGGAATACCTGGAAGATAAACTCAGCACACATGCCATTACCGATATCATCATGTTGGGCGATACCCGCCCGGTAAACGCACCCGCCATTGCGCTCGCAAAACAATATGCTATCCGTCTGCATATCTTTGAAGAGGGATACTTTCGGCCAAACTGGCTGACCATGGAAGAATATGGCATCAACGGACACTCGCGTCTGCCAAAAGATCCGGGCTGGTATAGCGAAGTAGGTAAAGACATCCCCGCTTATCAGGATGGCCAAAGCGTTAACAATCCTACCTTTATGCTGGCGGCTCATGAGATAGGCTACCATCTGCCCAACCTGCTTAATCCCATTCTGTATTCAGGCTATCGTACACACCGCCCGCACATTTCGGGTATTGAGCTTGCAGGCTGGGGTTATCGATTCTCAAAAATGCCCTTTTACGAACACAAAGATAAAAAACATATCGACAGACTGCTTGGCAGCGAACAGCGCTTTTACATTCTGCCCTTGCAGCTAGACAGCGATAGCCAGATCCAACGCCATTCAGCTTACGGCAATATGGCGGCCGTCATAGCAGAGGTGATGCGTTCATTTGCCCACTATGCACCGCAAGAATCGATATTGCTGATAAAAAACCATCCTTTGGATACCGGATTTACCGATTTCAGAAAAATCATATCAGACTTAGAAAAAGCGCTGGGCATTCAGGGAAGGACAATATATCTGGAAAGTGGCCACCTGCCCACGCTGCTTAATCATTGTGAAGGGCTTATCACTGTTAACAGTACCGTCGGTAGCTCTGCTTTAATCCACGGTTGCAGAACCCTGACACTATCAGATCCTATTTTCAATCTCGCCGGGCTAACGGCGCAGTGCACCCTGGATCAGTTTTGGCTGGATACAAAAAAACCAGACGGAAAACTGTTCAGGCTATTTCGTAATACCGTGATTCATACGACCCAGATCAATGGCGGATTTTACAGCGCTGCGGGTATAAACATTGGCGTTGATGAAGCCATCAAGCGACTTAAAATGCCCGTCTGCCCACTGACACAACTATTGCAGCAGCATACACCGGATGAATTCACAAAGAAGCCAAACGGCTTAACTGCCGCGTAACTAATGGCACCAGACCTGAAACCTTGATAGCGATGTTCTCTGCAAGTGGCTGCTGCTGATTTTCCGATGTCGTCGTCCAGACAAAGTAATCGGTCAGGCCACTCGGCTCACCTAAGCGGCGATAAACATCAGCCATAATAGGCACATGATCACCATACCAGCACAACACCCCTTCTCTTACATCCTCTTGCAACTGCTGACGCAACATCGACGCCATCTGATCAGCATTACTCAGATGTCGCGCATACACGGTCAGATCATCACAGCCCTCAGGTTGCTTTTTATTTTTATAGAACAACTGCTGATCAACAGAGTCCGGCTTTTCTAAATGCAGTGGGCCGTGATTTTCCATCGTAATGACGAATATAAACAAGGGCTGTTGGGTTTCCCCAAGCAACTCGCCAACCTTTTCTGCCACCGCAATATCGCCGATATACTGGCCTTGCTTCTGTGAATCAGAAAACGCGTTAATATCAATAAAGTGATCAAAACCTAACTGCGGATACAACAGATCCCGCATATAAAAACTCGCCTGATACGGATGAATACACACAGTACGGTAACCCTTCTCTTTAAGCAGGTGCGCCAGGGTGTACTGTTCATTTTTCATAAAATAACGATACGGACTAAACTGATGCACACCAAAATGGCCGGCTTCAAGGCCGGTCAAAAAAGCACTTTCGGTTCTGATCGTATTGGCCCCCCAGGCCGGCACCGACAAACGGCCGAACTGGGCTGACTCAGAGCAAATATCATCATACTGCGACAGCATATCTGCAATTAGCACATCGTAGTCCTTACGGGCATCAAAAAAAGATTCGCTCTGCACAACCACCACATTGGCGAAGCGATGCGGCTCTGCTTCACTCTTAAAATTATCTTCCCAGTTAACCGAACGATCTATCGGTTGATGCCTGATATGCTCGATCCCATAGAGCCACAAAAATGAAACAAGCCCGACCTTCACAAAATCATCTTCAGGCTGCAACGTCATGGTTGTCTTGTTAAGGCGCACGCCTAACCACAGCAATACAGATGCAATAATCATTAACCCTGTAACCATAGTGAGCCAATAAAAAGCGCCAGCTGAATTCAATAAGGAAGGCTCAATAATCATCGCCAACACCACCACAGCGACAAAGCCGATAGCCGCCAAAATAGCTTTATAGATACCAAAAAACGGCAGATACAAGCGCGGGTGCTTGATAGCATCCGTGAAGTACTCAAAATCATAAATAAGAAACGGCTCGCGCATCGAATGATATTTAGCATTGTTAACTAAGACTAATAAAAGCTGAAACGACAACACAATCGACAGCGCAAACCAGGGACGCCAGCACAACAACAGCGCTGCACAATAAAGCAGAAGAAAACTACCCAGATGCAAACAAAAGGTATTGAACGGGCGCCGCCAAAAGCAAACGACCGTGGGTTGCAACAGAAACTCCATCGCGAACGTAACGATCAGTCCTGTTAAAATAGGGAAAAGTAATACTGCCACTATGCTCTCAACCAGCATTTACTTATCCACCATTAACTTATAAACCATGTACTTATCCGCCATGCCCTTATCCACCATAGTCTAACCATTTAACAATGCGCTGCGAGATCGCCGCCGGTAAAACCGCCAGCCACCAACAACCGAAATTCAGCGGAAAAGGGAAACTGATACGGGCGCGGTTTTTAGCCACCCCTTGCTTGATGATCCGCGCCGCTTTCTCGGGAGGCCACATAAACGGTTTAGGGCCCGGCATCTCATGGCACATCTGCGATGAGACATACCCCGGCATCACCACCGTCACGCCAACGTTATGCGGCGCTAACCACCCCCGAATACCTTCTGCATAAGCTTTAAGTGCGGCCTTACTGGCACTGTAAGTTGGCGTGACCGGCAAGCCATAATAAGCAGCCAGTGAGCTCATTATCACCAACTGCCCTGAACCTTGATTTTTCATGGCCAGCGCCATGTGATGCACCAGCATCAAGGTCGACTTAACATTCAAATCCAGCAACGCATCCATCTGTTGCCATTGCTCGCCCGATTGATCATCACCGGTATTAATATTCATCCCCGCATTGGCAAAAACCAGATCGGGAACGCCATCGATTAGTAGCTCATCACACCAGCGGCGTGTCTGTTCAAGACCAGCCAGATCAAAACTGACCAGCGACACCGTACCCCCCAGCGCCGTGCACTCATCGCTTAGCACAGAGAGTTGATCGGCTTTGCGTCCCTGCAAAATCAAAGAGTGCCCGTCTTTTGCATAAGCGCGTGCCAACGCGCCACCGATAGAACCCGTTGCACCGGTGATCACAATTTTCATACGGTTCTTATTAATCCTATGCTAATTAATACAGTGCCTATCAATGCCGTTCTTATAAACAGGTGATTGCGGAAACCCATTTCATAAAATGAGATAAAGATAACGTGTAAGGCGTTTACAGCGTGACCACATGCTCACACCCGCGAAGTAAGATAAGCACTGTTTACGTAACTGAGTCGCTGTTTCAACATCAATAATATTGCCACTTTCCGGATCGATATAAATTGAATCGAGACTCAACTGACCAGCCACCCTCTCATGGATCTCAATTGATAATGGATATAACAAACCACTACCCAACCCTTTCAATTGAAGCGAGCCTGGCTTTACCGTTAACACTGTTTTGTTATCACTGGCAGCTAATACAACGTCATTAACTTTTAAATCGGTAGAAGCGATATCTTTAAGAATATAACCCCGCTCGAGCTGGATGTCTGGCGATGACCCGCCTGATAGATTTTTGGCACGCTTTCTGAACTCAAGCGTCACGCCGAAACCCAACACGCGTTTCAGCATTTTACGCTCTGAAGCGCGTATTTTAAGGGCAACCCAGCGCCCGCGATACTTTTCCAAATGACGTTTTTGCAGCGCTAACAGCTCAATCGTATCTTCCAACTGACAACGCTGGCCGGTGTAAGGATTCAGGTAGCGGCAATATTGAACATAAACAGCATAAAATACTTGTTCCAACGAACGCGGCCGGCTGCGCCTTTCACAGGTTTGGTAGTCTTGCGTTAACCCCCACCCTGCATAATAGGGCATGCCAAAACAATGTACTTTTTTGCCCGCCACGAGTGCCTCAAACCCCATATGACTGGTCACGACATACACATCAGAAACCACATCAAAAAAAGCCCAGGGATTAACATCCTCAGCAATAAGCGTGCAATTCATCTGCTGCGCGCACTCTAAAAGATAGCCTTTCTTCTTCCCTGCGAGCACATCCGGATGCACTTTAACTAATATCTCTGCATCCGGATGATTAGCCACAGCCGTTTCCAGCATTTTCACAAAAGTTTCAGGTGAGCCCTGGCCAAGCTGAACAGAAATATCGCCGTAGGTTTGATCTACCACCAACACGGCAGCACCGGCCTGCAGGCGCGACACGGGATAATCAGGTGCGGCATTATATTTACTCAACCGATGCTGACCTAATCGCTGAATAGCCTGGCTTGATTGCTCTAAGGCAATAGCATCGAGTTGAGATGAAGCCAGGATTAATTCTTCTAAAGCGGAAGGTCGCGAAGCGTCATAATAAATCCCGACAGAGTCGGCAATAAAACTGTGTTCAAGATGCCCATGCACACCCAACCCCAGCGAGCGCAAAAAACCATCTTCAAGCGCGATATAGGGTAAATCATGATTGTTAGCAAACTGCCGGGCAGCCGCCGCCGAAGGCTTCATCCCCCAACCCGCGATCGCATCACACTTAACACGCTTACGCATGGCAGGCGGCAAATAGACCAGCTCAGCATCGAGAACTTTATCAAGATGCAAAATACTGGCAATACCGATAGAAAAAGCGCCTACACGTTTCATTCAGGCTAGCCTTGTTTCATACGCAAAGCTCGTTTAAAAAAACGACCTGACTGAGTTAACCAACTGGGGCCGACGGGCTGATCAATATTAGTGGCGATCCACTCAAGTGCCTCCTCACAGCTGATGGGCTTTCTTGTCAGTGGATCGATATAAACAGGATAAAGTAGCAGCGTGCCAGCAACTAAGGCCTCAATACTCAGTTGCCGTGCGCGCCGTTCACACACTAAGCGATCCTTGGTTAACCCCCAGCCCGCATAAAAAGGTAGCCCATAGGTGACGACATCAACCCCTCGCAATAGCGCTTCAAAACCAGCCAAAGATGTCATGGTATGCAACTCATCTATCTGATCGAATAAATTAGCAATGGAAGCATCGATCACTTCAAGATCATATAAAGGTTGCGACGTATGAAGGGTAGAATCATCCCGGCCACCCGCGACAATATCAGGATGCGGTTTATAAATAATAAAAGCATCTGGATTACTCTGCCGCACAGCCGCTAACAAAGCCGCATTAGTTTGAATATCAGGAGAACCTTTTAAGATAGAGGCATCTGTCTCAATTTGCCCGGGTACTAACAGGATGCGTTTATCTGTTGGCAGATCTAAAACAGAAGTATTGCCAACGTTATATTTTGAAATCTTTCCGGCAATTAACATCTGCATGACAGCCTCAGCCCTTTCAATGAAGGCTGAGTCAAAATCATGCGTATTCAGTATCGTTTCTAAATCAGAGGGTTTAGACGCATCATAATAAATACCTGTAGCATCAAGAACCAAAGATATCGGACGAACCAAATCGACACCCAAACCAACCGAACGCACGAACCCATCCTCCATTTGCCACAATGGCAAATTAAGCTCTGCACAAAAACGTTCAAGCTCAGGAGTAAGACGACTGGACCAGACAATGACGTTTTCTGAAGACAAGCGTTTTCTGGCGGCGAACAATCGTTTGGCAGACAAAAATTTTATCTGAGCACCAGCACCTAAAAAATCCGGAATGAACTTCTTCTTCCAGGAGGAAAAGCCAATAGCGATCCAGCTATCACATTTATTCCCCAAGTCACGCTGACTTCCCAAACCGGACTTGCTTTTCAAAGCACAATTATTTCCCAAACCACGTTTATTTTCCAAAAGAGTCTTTACCCTTCGTTGTATCAAGAATCTCATCTCGCCAGTGATGACTCTCTTCAGCACAAGCAACAAAATCGGGGTTAATCAGTGTATCCGGGTGGGTATTGTAGGTAAGTGCTTTTAAAGAGGGCAACGCTAAAACTTCTCCTCCGGCAGCGACTAAAACAGCTTGGCCTGCAGCGATATCCCACTCACTGGTTGGCGAAAAGCGAGGATAAAGATCAGCCGCGCCTTCTGCAATTAAACATAACTTGAGTGAGCTACCCACGGGCATGATCTCGGCTTCGGGCAGACATTGCATAAACTGCGCAAAGCGTGTTGACTGATGTGAGCGGCTACCGACAACACGCCAGCCTTTTTCTGTTAATGGTAGCGTTGCAACCTGAATAGAAACAGGCAGTGCAGCGCCAGTTTGCTTCATAGCCCCCTTGCCCACGTCTCCCCAATACATCACATCGGGTACGGGCGCATACACCACACCAAAAACAGGAGCGCCATCACGAATCAACGCGATGTTGACCGTAAACTCACCATTTTTTTTGATGAACTCTTTCGTGCCATCTAACGGATCAACCAGCCAGTACTCAGTCCAATTCAAGCGTTGTGATTGAACGGCATAATCTGATTCTTCAGATAATACGGGAATATCAGGCGTCAATGAGGCAAGTCCATCAACAATAATATGATGAGCGGCCAAGTCGGCTTCGGTTAATGGGCTGGCATCGCCTTTGTAGTTAACCTGATAATCACTTTCATAATAAGAGAGTATTTCACCTCCGGCTTTACGAGCCAATGAAAGCAAACCGGCCATTAATTGACTATCAAGAATTACCATTAACGCCTCTTTCTTCTGCTAATGCAGCTATTGTGTTTTCAATATTACTTAACGTGAAATCCTGTAAATCCAGATAACGGCAATACTCTATATAGGCAGCATAAAACACCTCAGCCAATGAACGCTTATGGCCCCTCCTTTCGCAAATCAGCAAATCGGTCGTCAGCCCCCAGCCTGCGTAAAAAGGCATGCCAAAACAGTGTACTTCTTTGCCGGCCATCAATGCCTCAAAACCCAGCTGGCTCGTGACCACATACACCTTATTAACCTGGTCCAATATCGCCCACGGATTCACATCTTCTGATAAAAGCGTACAGCCTAATTGTAAAGCCAGATGATGTAAGTAACCCTGCTTTTTCCCAGCCACAACATCCGGATGGGTTTTTACTACCACCTCAGCATCAGGATTATCCCCAATAGCCTTTAATAACATACGCTCAAAGCTAGCCGCATCCGCGCAACCAAGCTCAATGGAAGCATCACCATAGGTTTGATCGACAACCAAGACTCGTTCACTGTTTACGTCACTCTTTACCTTACTCTTTAAGTCAGTTCTGATGGAACCAGGGCAACGATCAGGCGCATGGTTATATTTCGATAGCCGATGTGTTTTTATCAAAGCGATAGCAGCACAGGCACGCTCTAACTGCTCAGATGTATAATTCGCATTTAGAATCAGAGACTCAAGATCACTGGGCTTAGTAGCATCGTAATAAATACCGGTAAAATCTAACACCATACTACGGCCAGGTGCACCATTCACCCCTAAGCCTACCGAGCGAAGAAAACCATCTTCAAGTGCTATATAGGGCAGATCATGCTTTTTAGCGTAAGCTTGGGCTTTTACCGAGGTTGGTTTGAAACCCCAACCAACGACACCAGAATAATGACGGCCTGCATGCAACGAATAGCGATACTGAACAGGCGAACCTAAAAAAGCGGTTAAACCGCTTATGCGCTTTATACCCTGCGAAAATGTCAGTAGCATTTAGATCTCATGCTCAACAAGGTGATCGACTTCGCTCAGCGCATTCTGATACATCTCGGTACGCTTTTCGGGTGACCGGGCTAATTCAAGAATCGCAGCCACCCAAGCAGTTTTATCCATCTCAACTAACCTGCCATTGACCTGATCTTCCACTACCTCGGCAAACTGTGACTCTTTTGCAAAAATGCCGACAGCACCCGCCTGAGTAATATCGAAGAACTTAGTATAAGAACGCGCATGATTAAACGGCTCATCCAGTAACGGCGCTAATCCTATTGTCCGGCCTGACTGACATAATAAGGTTTTATAAGTTAACCAATTCATAGGATGTAACACTGTAGTACGAGGCAAAGATTTATACTGCTTATTTACCTCCCGCCCGCCAATGATCTCAAAAGCAATATTTTCTTCTTCGGCCAACACCGCCTTCATCACCTCATAAAGCCAATGTATTTCACGTTGATGGCTCGACGATCCGTGGTAAAACACCTGTACAATTTCACGTCGTCGTACCATAGCACGTGGATACACGTGCACAGGGTTCCAGTCTGCATATTTTTGCATAAGATGCGGTGTCGATAACCATAACTGCGCCCTCATACTTTTCAACCAAGGTTGACGTGTCGTACTTAAGCGGGCCAGCTTAAATCGATATTTAACCGGCGTACCTTTTGTGGCCCGCAAATCAAACAGATCATCATCCATGAAAAAAACAACATCGCGAATCTCATCACGGTGCGCTGTGATAAACAATTTCCACTTTTTGGGCACATAGCGTACAAAAATAACGGTAGCGCCCTGCAGTTGTTTAACAGGGGGTAAATCATCAAAAGACAACTTAACCATTTCTATTCTTTTCGCCAGCAATTTAGGCAGTAAATAGAGATCTGTCGTCGGATTCGGGCGCTCCTCAACGACAAAAAACTTCCCTGGGGTAGTATTTTTCTTCATTACTTCAGACATGCTTTATCAACCCTACTTAAGCCATGGTTTATTAACCATAGGCGCATTGCTCAGCCTAAAGTCCGGTCGAGAATAGTTAAGGTTAGGGTTATAGAACGGGTCATGATTCATAATGTGCTTCCAGCGGCTACGCATATAATCAGATTCCCTTTTAGCCCGGGCGGCTTTTTCAGGGCTATCGTCCTTACCACGCGAGACTGACTCATGATGATAAAGTTTTGCATAAGGCGTATAAACCACCCGATAACCTGCCTCACGAACGCGCAAACAGAAATCAACATCATTGAAAGCCACCGCAAGATTTTTCTCGTCCAGGCCACCAAGCTGCTCCCATAACGATCGGGTAACCATCAAACAGGCCGCAGTCACTGCCGACAAGTCCTGGGCCAGAATAGCCCGCCCGGCATAGCCCGGCGCATTTTCTGCCAAACGAGAATGAAAGTGATCAGCACAACCGCCAGGCCCAACAGCATCGCCCGCATGTTGCACATGTCGATCACCAAACAGCAGCTTCACGCCAACAGCCCCCACGTTCGGCTGTTGTAACTGCCCGAGCATCACTTCCATCCAATTATCTGAGATAACTTCAGTATCATTATTTAAAAGCAGGATCACCTCACCACGCGAATGCTTTACCGCAAAATTATTGATCGATGAATAATTAAACGCAAAATCATAAGGCACTACTGTAACATTCTCGTATTCAGATACCCGATCAAAAAAAGCGTGGGTATCAGGCTCACAGCTCTGATTATCGGCTATCACTATCTCAAAATTGCGATAGGTTGACTGCTCTAAAACGCTGATAACACTGCGTTCGAGGTGATGTAATGTATCGCGTGTAGGGATAATAATCGAAATCAGCGGTGTTTCAACAGGTTGGTAGACAATCTTATGATATCGGCCCGCCAGAGAATCAACCTGCGCGTCAATCTTTGCTGCTTGCAGGAACTGACGAACATCGTTCAATCGTGCCGCATGATTGGCTTTATCCGCCTGTTCTGCATCCTCTTGCCAATGATAAAGCACCGCAGGTATATGTACGACCTGCTGATAAGAACCTGAAGCACCAGAGACACGTGTAGCTGCAAGCACTGCCAATGCCAACTGATAGCAAGTTAACTCGCTGGCTTGGTCGGGTTGAGCGGCACTAGACACATTATCAATTTCATTCTGCTGCTTAGTCCGTTGCTGAACAAGTAGCTGCTTTTTAATAAGTAGCTCTTTTTTGATAAGTATCAGGGGCCCGATATAAGGATCGGCTAACAACAACTCTGGCGACCAGTCGGGTTTAAAACAAGGCTCACAACGAGTGCCGTCTGCTGATAACAGATCGTGATCACTGTAAAAAGCGGCCGTATCCGGGTTTTCTGCAATAGCCGCGGCAAACCAATACAAAGCATGAGGCCTTAAGACCACACCTGGCTGCATACACAACACCCAATCGTTTTGTAGCTGATTCGGTAAAACTACATTAAAAAAAGAATAAAATTGTGATTCAAGACCCGCTTCTTTAACAAGGTTTTCAGAACCCTTTTCAGCACCCAGGGGCAATAAATCTATAACAGGAGGGTTCACCCAACGTTTGACCGATTTTTTGAGCTTTCTGATATCACGTTCATCCAGCTCATCAAAACGCGCAATCCAATTATCGTAAGGGATCACAGGACTATAGGCGCGAAAACCAGCCGATAACTCATAAGCTTTTTTCAAGCTTAATAGCGGTGTATACCATCGCAGACCTGATTTATATAAACGATCATAAGGATGATGTTCAAATATCGAGACGACTCTGCCCCACATACGATATACACGTTCAGACCATCCAATATGTTTAACATTCAGCTGTGAAACCCTAAATCGCCCTGCTCCGCGCATAGGTTGCAACATTAACTGCCTTATATCAGATGGAAGCTCAATCAGCTCTAGTAATGTACCCTTAAGGCTTATCGGCAAATCCAATTCAACAACTTCACCAGCAATATCCGTATAACTAAGCGTCGCCTCTAATTGTTCGCCCTCTCTCTCTAGCTTGGCTCTTAGCAGCAACCAACCTGCTGGATATGGCTTACCATCCGTCCTAATAATCGTACAAGCAAGAGCGTTGTCTTTTTTTACATCAAACCATTCAAGGCTATTTATTTCTTCAGCACTAAGGCTGTTTATTTCCTGAGAGCCAAGGCTAAAAGTCACATCCAACATAGACATTAATTATTTCCTGACTTCGCATGGCAAAAACTGCGCATAAAAAGGAAACTGAGTGAGCACATCATCAGCAATAATAATTTTCTCTTTGACACTTTCTTGCAGCGCTGGTGATAACTTTTTCCATTTTTCTTTGACTGATTTCACATGTGAAAAACTAAGCGTCGGGGGTTTAACAACAAATCGAGCATTGGTTTGGCTGATCACATATTCAGGCTGTAGATAGCTTAACCAATCAGGATCGATACTGCCTGAATTATGAATAAAGACCACTTTCTCAAAAATACGGTATGCATAATTTAAAAATGAATAACTTGAAGAGGCGCCAAAGATAAGACAGGTAGCACTGTACAATGCTGTTGAGTTTTCCATCACTATCATACGACCCGTATTCGGCATCGCATTATCAAACACCCGAAACGGACGGTAACCTTCACCACTAAAATAAGATGCTTCACACGTGGTAAATGGATCGGTCTTATTCCCTAAATCACCGGTGTGTGTGCACACTTGATACGGGTCTCCTGCAAAGATAGGCTCTACTATCTTCCGATCTAATCCTAACTGCGAACAAGTACACAACAAACCTTCCAATGCGCCAGCATGCGTCCAGTGTGTATCAGTTTTTAAGTATGCATTTTCTAACGCCCTGAGCTGATCTAATGGGTAAACAACTGATTCGGTAATAGGCAACTCCGCTAACAACCTATTAATAAAATAGTTTTCCGATGGCTCAAACGGGTATTGATCAGCACAAACAATCTCTTTCCCGGGCACCCATAAATAAGCATATTGAAAATGAAGCCGCTGACTCAATAACTTCACTTCATGCAGAAAATGACGCCAGCCAACAAAAGCCGCGTGGCTTAGTTGAATAAAACCCCGCGCCTGATCAAGACTAGCATTGGAGTCGTTATCCAAAAAAAGATAACCCTCTTCACCTTTAATAGCCGATACCAGCGGTTTCTCATCAGAGCATGGATGCTTACCCAACGTGATTTTACGTAAAAGAATCCGTTTTGAATCAACAACCGCAAATATATCGACTGAACTATACCGGCGAGGTAATACCATACTAAACCCACAACGGCTCTGCGATGCTGGCCGTTCTAGCTCATCAGTCACATCAGGCCTATTGATAGACAGCGGTAACTGCCATTCCCAACCGTCGACAGCCTTAAGGACTATTTTGACATCCGGTTGAGGCGACTCAGCTATTAACCAGCCACGGATAAGCCAGCCTCGATCATCCGTTTGCGCAGGCATAGTATCGGCAGGTGAATCCAGATGCCATTTGTAAATGCCGACCTTGCGGATCTCTTTACCAGTAGCGGGTACCGCTAATACACGGCACCCTTCACTAACCGTATTTGCAATACTACGAGTACGCTCATAAAAAGAAAGGGATCGAGAAGGAAGCGAAATACATTCAAGCTGTTGCGTTAACCGCTCAACTTCATTCTTTACCGCATCAATCATAAGTGCAGAATGACTCCAGACCACTTCATTACGATCATGATTGAGAAAATACTGCTTATGCTTAACACGCCCTTTTGTTGCAGCACTGCCATTGCGCGACTTCCCAACGACAAACTCTTCTAACGATTTAGTCACATAATGATTAACACGAATGTTATCCCAAACAAGTGCCTTCGAAACGCCTGGTTTATTAGTATCGAACGCCAGCGGTTCCCCGCCACTGTTCAGATACGCGCCCCCGCTTATATTCACATGGTGCGGATTACGGAAATTAATAATACTCTGGCGACGAACGATTGTTTTGTAATTTAAGTTAGCAGTAAATTTTGCAGCAGACTGTCGATGAAAGCGCTCAATCACCATCCCCTCTTCTCGGAATAAATGCCCAGCAGAACCAAAGCAAGCCCAGTTCATAGCAACGGCAGACGTAGACGGGTCTACAAATAATTGGTTAACAACCGGATTCAGCGTTGTATGCGCATCATCCATCACCGTTAAGTACTCATCCGCATCAATAAAGGCAATCAGATCAATGGATTGCGGGCAAAGCGAGGTAAGCTTTTGGTATGCAGGTAACTGCGGTTTAGTCTTACCGGTTGTCGGGAAGTCTATCGTTGTCACTAGGCCTAACGATTGTAATTGTTGAAGCAATACAGGTGTTTCGTCCGTACTATCATTATTAGCGATTAAAAAATGGGTAACACCCATCACACGGTGATAAGCAATCCATTCCAACAGGTAAGGTGCTTCATTTTTGACGATAGCAGCAATAGCAATTTTCAAGCGTATTTTCCGTTTGTTTAACAACAGACTCTATCTCAGCCAATATCTGTTGTCCGCACTTAAAATAAGAACAAGATCTTAAGTACTCTTTTAATATAATAGGGCTTAATGTAATAAAGATGAAAAAGGCGATTCATTAGAAAAAATCTTAGCGCTAAAAGCATCTTCTCCGTATGTCGCTGTCACCATTAAAGCCGCCTTTTCAGCGGTTTGATGTAATAAGTCACGGTCTTCTGCTAAACAGGCTATCTGTCGGCCTACAGATTCTACCTCAGTAAAAGGCACTAAAAAACCACACTCAGGTTTAATTAATTCTGGGAGCGCCCCCCAACGGTAACCAATCACACATCGCTTAGCCGCCATAGCCTCCAATACACTTCGCCCGAAAGACTCCTGAAAATGCGATAAATTAACAACAATATCCAATTCAGCCAACGCCGTCGTGGCCTTTTCGACATACCCTCTATAAAACAAATTCCCCTGGAACTGGCCGTCAGTTTGCAGCTGCTTTATATGTTCATTATCGGGGCCGTACAAGCTAAAATCTGCAGATACCTTTTGCTCTTCGCACCACTTTGCTAAGGCCACAAAATCCAACAAGCCTTTTTTAGGTAAGTTGCTACTCAACATACCTACCGACAATCGCTCTGACGACGGCATTGGGTTAATAGCATATTCAGCAGAGTGGATCATATTGGGCAATATATAACAGCGATTATCGTCAATATAAGAGGCAACTGTATTTGAGTTCGCAATAAACTTATCTGCGCTCGCAAGCAGGTGTTGCCTTATTTCATCGGGAGATGCGCCTAACGCCTCACATAATGCCTTATCAGCTGGTGGCAGCTCTCGTACATGAATAACGCGCACCACCGATAAACTTTTTGCTGCTATTAAAGGCTCAGATAAAACCAATGTATTCACATACATTTGAACCACAGCATAGCGCTGTATTATCGCTTTAAACGACTCGACAACCGCAAGATCAGGGGCTCGCTGCTGATGCCACCATTGATAAGGCACAATCACCAGTGTTTGCACCACAGCTCGGATCGCCTCTACATAAGCAGACGATAATGCAGAAGGCAAAACTACAAGCAAGTTAATGTTTCTGCTCGATAACGCAGTTATCACATCCAAAAAGCTGCGCTCTGCACCAAACCACTGCTGGCTGACTAAATGGCCGCATAACAACAATGCAGGCGCATCATCAACCCAAGACTTTGCGCCGCTTAAGTGAGGAATACCCGATGAAATAGTGTCCCCTTGCTCTTGCCAATATACTAATGGATTCTGAGACATATCTAAGCTGTGCGCACACCGATAGCCACTGGTACTAAAAAACGGGCTAGGATCACGACCTTCACCAGCACCGTGTAAACAATAATGCTGTAGTGGCTCTGAGCCTGAATCTTGGATATCGGGATACCTGTCCAGGTACCACTCAGGATCAAATAAAGGGTTGTCTGCCAACAAAAGCTGATCGTTATGCGCCTTTTGCTCCTCTTCGCCTCTGCAAATCAGAGACGGTACAGGAAATGGCCTTTTAGTAGGTGATGCTGAAAGAAATAATTGCTCTTGTGATGCAGTCTGGTGCCATTGCATAGCCGCATCATGATAATCCCGCCGTACACCCGAAAACTGCGTACGCAGATGCGTGGAAGATTGCTGTGTTAAAGAGGAGGCATCCACGCGACCAAATGCCAGCGGCACACCGAACAAAACCTCACCAATAGACTTCTCGCCATATACGCGCTGAATACGGTAAAAATATTCGGTATCAGCATTCACAGAAACACGATCCCAAAAACCTATTTGTTTTACCACTCCTGAACGAAACATCAATGAAGATATATTCCGATAAATCCAGCCTTCTTCCATACGCCAACGCTGAAAGTTAAGCTGATTATCACAGCGTACCCAATGGGAAACACTCGCCTGCAGCGCGGAGTTTGTTAACAATGCCTGCACCTGAGATTTGAGCTTATCAGGATGCGACCAATCATCACTGTCGTGAACTGTTATAAAATGACCTTTAGCTTGCAGTAATGCAGTATTGCGTGCAGCGTAAGCGCCTTGGTTAACTGTATGACGCAATAAACGGACGCGTTTATCCTGTTTAGCCCACCCTTCTATAACTGTAGCCGAGTCATCAGTAGAGCAGTCATCTACAACCAGAATTTCAAGATTCTGCCATGTTTGCGACAATAAACTTGAGATTGCGGTATTTATTGTTTTAGCTGCATTAAAACAAGGAATAATAACCGTGACTTTTTTTAGCTGCCGTAAACGCGGCAGCTTATGTAATAAAGAAGTAGACTGAGCTTTACACTTGGGAGCTATGGTATCCAACGAAACAACTTCTTTCGCAAATGCATTAACAGGTAAAGTTGAAACCCCTGCACTATGCCAAATCTCATTCAGTACATTTAGCTTCGCACTACCCTGCTGTAACATAGAACGGGCTAATTGCTTATCCGGGCCAGTTGGCCACTCTGTGTTTAATAGCAATTCGGCTGCCCGCTGCATATCACCTAATTGATAATATGCAGTAAAAAGCAACAACCACGGTCCTTGATGAGGCACTATTAATCTGGTGCATGGCTCAGAAAAAAACTGTGGCAAATAATCTACCACAGGTTGCCATTCACCAATACTGGCGTACCAACGAGCTAAAACCCAGGAAGCGAGTGCAGCGTCTAATTTATTTAATGACGTATGTGTAGTAATAGATTTAAGCTTGTCTGCAGCTTGAAGAGGTTGAGTGCTGCACCACAAGTCACTTTCCAGTTTAATGGACTCCAGGCTACAGGGATAACGCCCTTCAAAACATCCAAAAGTTTCGAAATGTTGCCAAGCATCTACATCCGCCTTTGCAACATCTGCATATGTGTTTAGATAGAATTTTTCATCAAAGAATCGTTTAATATTATTTATATGCATTACGTTTATCTTTATAAGTCATCATGATAGACACTCAAATTCTTTAATTAACGCGTTACACATTCGCTCGCGTTCATTCTCAAGGTGCTGCACGTCTCCGAATAGATGCTTCAGATCACGTTGTGCTTGTAGATAATCGTTAATAAAATCCTGTTGCAATTCAAAAGATTGCATTTTCATGATTGTGCTATCAACATCTTCAGCATACATATTTATAAAGGACGAAGGAGGTACTATTTGATGTATGCGATGCAATTCACTGGCAAAATACACAGGAACACTTAATAAAGCATAAGCATCAATTATTTTTTCCGATATATAATTAATCTGATGTGTATTCTCTAATGCAGAAATAAACCGACTTTTTTGATCCAAACACGTAAGTTTATCCAGATGCCAATCTGCCAAGCTTTGACGAACTTGACTGTCCGGCCAGCCCTTACCCATAACAAAGCTCTTATTTGATAACATCGCCTCGGTTAATCGTGTTCGCAAATCAGACAGCCCATATACGCCTATTTCATCCCAAGATTCATTATGATTTTCCGATTTCCGGTACTGTGCCATTGCCGCATAATGATATTGATAAGACGCCCAGCGTTTTTTGATATCACTCGCATTTAATAAAGTATTTCTGGAAAACAATAAAGCATAACGTGTAAAAAAATGATTCTCAGTTGTAATAAAGTAAGGAATCTTATCAAAAGCAAACAAATTTGAAGAACTGTGATTCAGGTAAGTATACCTTACTGTCTCTCCCTCAATTTCTACTTGTTGATGGCGCTTAGAAAAATCGCCACCCCATAATGTATCCCAATATGGTTCCTCGCTGACAACCACTATATGAAGCCTCGAGTTTAAAGACTTACAGCGAAAAATGATTTCCGCACAGGATGAAAAATCTGCAGAAGTAGCGAAAACAAGTACATCAGCTTGCTCGGGTTTACTACAGAAAATAAAAAAGCGTTTGAGCAATTTTTTATATGTGGAGTAATAGAATGGGGTTTTATTCGAGCGACGCCCCATCAAGTAGATATTCAATTAAGATACCAACCTTTTGATTCCGTTAACGCGACTATTTTCCGTGCCACTCTACTAAAACAATATTTTTTTAACTGTGTAGATACATGATAACAGAGCCGTGCATCATGCTGCACTTCATTGTAAGTCATATCATAATTAACTAACAATCGAGTATAAAGGCTTAATAAAAAAAACTCATCAGGCACTTCTTCCTCAACCAAATAAATTAATTGGTGAGAGAAATATAACGAAGAAGAATGAAGATCATGCGGCTCCACAAAAAAATGAAGCAGGTCAGTAATTAGGACTTCTGAGCCATATAAGAACATTAACTGCTGAATTGCTTCTCTTTTTTGGTCTAATTGTTTTTTTCCATCAATGAGCTGCCTCAACTGTAATAACAACAAATCTGCATCCAGATGGTTAGGATTAACCGAGAATAATGCGGCGCTCCATAGCTTCGGATGACCAGGCAAAGTTAGTTCGGTTTTTGGAACTAGAGGTATAAATCCATCTTCCATAACTTGCCAAAGACTGTCCAAAGACAAACCCGCACCCCATCCACAAGGAGAAAATATATGACAACCGACCTCTTGATGGAACGCGTCAAGCATCTCAATAATCATTTTTAATGCGGGGCTAATAGATAATTGTTCAATATCATTGCCGCACGCTTGTAAAGGGTGTGAAAAGGAGTATTTCGGAAAAGGTAAAACGATAAAAGCATAGTCACTATCGCTAAACCTTCCTCGTAAATCAGTACAGAAAAGATGCGTAACGCCAACACGCTCAAACAATGAGGCATAACGTAGCGCGCGAGGGTGCTGACAGACACTCGCGATTTGTAAAAAATCTTTAGCTTGATGCTGCAAAAGATCCAAAGAAGCGAGTAATTCCTGTTGCAGCGGCTCATTGCTTTCCAATGCCGTAATTAACTCACTCCAGGGAAACGCTAAGTAAGCCCGCGTAGCTGATGCATTTAACTGAACAGCAGCAATCTTTTCAAATGCCTTTTGTTCGAGGCGTGCGCCACCCCATTGCTGCGTATTATTTAGTATCATATTTAGTAATTTGCAGCATCCTCAATCGATACTAGTTCGTTATATACTTACAAGCAGTCTTTCAAATTCATTTCTGTTAAGGACTGCCCCAATAAATTATTTTCTAAAATTATTTTGGTTATCTAAAAACCACTGATAGGCATTAGCTAGACCACCTTCAAGATCTATAGCGGCCTCCCAGCCTAATCTTTTTAACCGATCGACTTTCATTAGCTTGCGTGGCGCACCGTCAGGCTTATTAGTATCCCAAACAATATCGCCATTAAAGCCAACTACCTTGGCAACGGTTTCTGTAAGCTCTTTAATTGTACAATCAACACCAGTGCCTACATTTATATGACTGAGCATCGGCTGAGTATTCGCAGCATAGGCACACTCATCAAGATCCATAACAAAAATACAAGCTGCTGCCATATCGTCAACATGCAGGAACTCGCGCATCGGAGACCCACTCCCCCAAGCGGCCACCTCTGATGCACCGCCGGTCTTCGCTTCATGAAAACGTCGCAACAAGGCTGGGATTACATGGCTATTTTCCGGGTGAAAATTATCATTTGGGCCATATAAATTAGTCGGCATAACACTGCGGTAATCTCTACCATATTGGCGGTTATAGCTTTCACAAAGCTTAATGCCTGCAATCTTGGCAATAGCATAAGGCTCGTTAGTCGGCTCGAGTAATCCTGTTAACAACGCATTTTCTGACATGGGTTGCTCTGCTAACTTGGGATAAATGCAACTTGAACCTAAAAACAACAACTTCTGAATATTATTAACATGAGCTGCATGGATAATATTCGCTTCTATCATTAAATTTTGATAAATAAAATCTGCAGGATAAGTATTATTAGCAATGATACCGCCCACTTTTGCGGCGGCCAGGTAGACTTGGTCAATTGATTGGTCTGCAAAGAAATGGTGCACAGCTGATTGATTAGTCAAATCCAACTCATCGCGGCTACAAGTGATCACTTCCAGATCAGTGGAGTCATTCAATTTACGCAAGATAGCTGATCCCACCATGCCGTTATGCCCGGCAACGAATACTCTTTTCATATAATCCTCATAAATAAAAAACGACCAGCACAGGTACTGGTCGTTTCAATAACACTATTTACTCTACCGATACTGGAATATCATACCCATGTGTTTTTAACAGTGCGTGGCGCTTAGCAAGTTCCAGATCTGCAGCAACCATTTCCGCACACATCTCTTGAGCTGTAATCTCAGGCACCCAGCCTAATTTTTCTTTTGCTTTAGTTGGATCACCCAATAATGTTTCAACCTCTGCAGGCCGGAAATAACGAGGATCAACACGTAGAATAATGTCGCCAACATTCAGTGCGGGTGCTTTGTCGCCTTGAATTGACTTAATAACAGCCACTTCGTCGACACCCTCACCCTCAAAGTCCAAAGTGAGACCTAGCTCCTGCGCAGTCCATGAAATAAATTCACGTACTGAATACTGCACGCCGGTTGCTATAACAAAATCATCGGGTTTGTCTTGCTGTAACATCATCCACTGCATACGCACATAGTCTTTTGCATGCCCCCAATCCCGCAAAGCATCTATATTACCCATATACAGACATTCTTCTAGGCCTTGTGCAATGTTGGCCAGTCCACGGGTAATTTTACGTGTCACAAAAGTCTCACCGCGACGCGGTGATTCATGGTTGAAAAGAATGCCATTACAAGCATACATATCATAAGATTCACGGTAATTAACTGTGATCCAAAATGCATACATTTTAGCCACGGCATAAGGAGAGCGAGGGTAAAACGGGGTTGTTTCTTTCTGAGGAGTTTCTTGCACCAAACCATATAATTCGGAAGTGGAGGCTTGATAAAAACGTGTTTTCTTCTCAAGTCCGAGTAAACGAATGGCTTCAAGCATACGTAAAGTACCCATACCATCTACATCAGCCGTATATTCAGGCGATTCAAATGACACAGCCACATGCGACTGCGCACCCAAGTTATAGACCTCATCCGGTTGCACTTCCTGAAGAATACGCGTCAAGTTGGATGAGTCTGTCAAATCACCGTAGTGCAAAATAAAATGTTTATTGTCTACATGTGGATCCTGATAAATATGATCTACACGCTGTGTATTAAAAGATGAAGCTCGTCGTTTAATACCGTGTACTTCATATCCTTTTTCTAAAAGGAACTCTGCCAAATAAGAGCCGTCTTGGCCAGTGACGCCGGTAATTAGTGCTGTTTTCATGCAAATCTCAGTCTACTCAATAAATAAATTTTTTAATGTGCTGGTAACCACGATATTGTTTTTTTGGCAGTAGTTTTCCCAGTCCCCAAACTCTGTCCAGTAATTCATAAATACAAAATCCAAGTTGGCATTTTTGGCAGCCTGATGATCATATTCACTATCGCCTAGAAAAAGTGCTGGTTGTGTAATGTTTTGGCTATCTAATTCACGCTTAAGAATTTCATCTTTACTATCAGGGCTACCAAAGATACCTCCTTCAAAAAAATCATATAGTCCACGCTCAGAAAAAACATGACGTAGCTCTTGCTGATCTCCACCAGACACAACCAACCAATTTGCATCCTTAGTTTTCAAACGTAATTCATCTAGTCCTTTTATTACTTCGCACGTCAGTAAACCTTCAAGAACCTCGTGTGCATAAACCTGCAAAAGTTGCTCGATATTAGGTCCTTGCTGCCTAGGTATCACGTGATTAAAAAACCACTCAAACTTTTTATAACGAGATATTCCGCCCCGCTTAACATGGTAATCAACCAACTGCTGCGCAGCAACCTCTCCGTAGGATAAAGCGGCATTGTAAAAAGCTTTAGTTTTAACTTGATTCGAATTAAGCAACACACCATCACAATCAAAAACTAAAGTTTTATAGTTCGTTATATTCATAAATTTGCCAGTTTTTTATTAGCTAATGCTTCACCAATGACAAAGTCTTCAGGCCAATCAATATCATGCGCTGTGATTTTATCCATAGGATAAAGAAATGGTTTCACTCCAATACGGTCTTTTAATGATAGGTAATTAGCAGAACTACTCAAAAAAACACCGCTATTTACCTCATGAATTGCTTCTATCGTCTGTGTTCTTGGCCATTTTTCTTTTTTTCGATCATAATTAATCGGCCCAGCGCCGTTCCACAAAAAACCATGAATAGGTGTAGTTGTCATTAATGAATCAAAGCCATTCTCTAAACACCTATAATACTCCTCAATTACTCGCTCGTAGACTGCGGTATTAATAAAAGGTGATGTAACATGTGTCCATAGAATATGCCCGTCGGGTATTAACTTACACGCATGACTAACTAATTCATCCGTGCTAGTTAAGCTACTACACAAGGTGTCGGTACGCCGGTGCACACGTAATTTTTTATCATTAATTGTTGAAGCAAATTTTATAATTTCTTCATCATTGGTAGATAACACGACTTCATCAATAGCACTGCACGCTAACAACTGAGTCACCTTCAATTCAACTAACCCATGTAAAATTCCTGCAAATGGTTTTATGTTTTTTTGGGGAACCCGCTCACTACCCTTTCTGCAAGGTAAAAACACATGTACTGACATTATCTTTCCTTACTGCGTTAATCCATAAATACTATGAGTAACCATTTCATATCGTGTTTGTGTAACCGAAACTAACTCTAATGAACAATTACTCTGCCCGTACAACTTCAACAGCTTGTTCATTTCAGAGTTACGCGGATCATCAGCTCCATAACCGTCAAACCCAGCCATCATAATTTTACTGGCTCCACCCGCTGTAATAACTGCAAGTGCATAGCAAATGACTAACGAATTAGGGAGTGTGGAAAACTTATCCCCAAACTCAAAAGTATCCGCTTTAATAGATAAACCATAGTCCAGTAATTCTTTATCCTTTAATGATGCCAATACATCTTCAGGTAACATAGATGCTGGAGTAATTAAAGGCTGAGGCAGTTTAGTATGCGCCTCACAATCGGCAAGCAACCTAATTGGATGACAAGCAACACGAATATCAACTAATGACTGCGCAATCCCAGATTGGGTATTTAACGCAACCACTATTGGTTTATGCTCATAAATATAATTTTCGATTGCATTTCGATATGTGTCCACGCCAGGCCCAGTCCCGAGTAGTAAAACCTTTTTCCCTAAAAAAAACTCTTTCGGATTCCAGCTTCCCCTTGGTACTCCGTTATAAAAATGGCGTGAGGCATCAAGTGTGTTCAGGCTAAATTTCTTCCCCCCTTCGTCTTTTAGATGCTTAATTGTGGCTAAAATATCTTCTTCGCTATATCGAGTATCATTTAACATTTCTTGAATGTAAGTTGGGTGAATACCATACTTACCTGCCAGGTAATAATAAGGGTTAGAACCCCAACCACATTTATTTTTCAATGGCTGGAAAAAAGTACGAATAATACTCATCAGAGGAACCATATTAATACTTTCCTTACGAATGTCAGCAATTTCAATAACCAACTCTTCCGTACGGGCATTACCAGGCCCCCTCCCCATCCCAGTAACAGTTGCATCCAACCAAGTCACACCATCAGATTTACCCTGAAGTGTGTTTTGTAGAGCCAGACCCATATTATCATGCGTATGCATCCCCAATGCCCCACTCCAGTGCTTGCGCAGCCAATGGATAATAGTTGTTGTTTGCCTTGGGTCCATACTACCCATACTATCCGCAAAATAGAGTACATCAATTGGATATTTACTAGCTTCAAGAGATAGTTTTTCAACCTCCTCCTGTGAGCGATCAGCCACTTGCATTAAGTTAAAGCCGACGACATATCCACGCGCTTTTAACCAGTTGCAAGCAGGTAATACTTGAGTGAACTCATGGACATGACAAGCAATACGTACGACATCTACAGGTGAATCAGCAGATTTTAATGGAAATAGAGCCTCCAATACCGTTTCAATAGGCAGCGCAGTCAATAACTCAACTGCATTCACCATCACTGCAACTTTCAAATTTCTAGGTATGGATAATGTACGAATATAACTATCCGTAGAAAATGCACTAGCCCCTTTAAAGCTTTTATTTACGGCTGAGCGTAGTCCTAATTCAACAATATCAACACCAGCCGCAGCCATGGCCACCAAATAGTTGTTGGTTATATTTAAGGAAAAATCCCAATTATTATAATAGCCACCATCACGAAGCGTGCAATCTAATACAATCATAATCAACTCAACATATTATATTAATAAGACCATTTTTATGCATTTCTATCAGAGCAAACATTTCACCTTGAATATCGTGCGGCTTGTACTCGCTTATTTTTTCATTAGTAATGTCATCATAGTAATGATTTGCAAATTCTAAAGTTGGATCTATATCGAAGCTATATAAATCAGGGACCACACCACTCAGAACTAATCTTAAAATAACTTTAAATCCAGTTCTAGGACCGCCAAATTTTAGTCGGGAACTCAGATTAAGGCTCTCCAGGTCCTTATTTGCCGTATAGTAATTCATTGCTGAACCAATTTCTTTTTCTGTAAAATAATGCAATTTATTTTGTGCACCTACAGATTTAAGGTAAAGCGCAGTTTTATATTGTTTATTTTTTAGATTACGGTCTTCATCATTTGGATGAAAGGTGACAAATTTTGCATCACCAAATATTTCAAAGATTTTACGTGCATTATGCAGCCTAACATCTTCATTAACCAACTCATCTTTAGAAGGTCTTTTATATGGGGGTGAAAACAAATAAGCAATATCAATACCAATAAATTCGATTGTAGTTTTTCTTCCAACATCAACAGCATAATCTTCTATTAAGGCGCCATTAAACCTTATAACATCATCATGGCTATCTATTTCTTCCCCTAACTTTCTACCCAAGATTTTTGGGGAATTACCAACAACAGCAACAGAGGTACTTAATTCCAAACTTGGCTCTATAGCAATTAGTTTTACTTTCATAATATATAAACCTTTTCTTAAAAATCTTTTCCGCTCATTTCAACCTTTGAATAGGTTGTTGACAGTCTTATCGCAATTTCACTGAACGAACTCCACGTACTGCCTAGCAGACGATTACAACCGCTTAGCAGCATAGCGTCAGCCAAAGCATAGATAATTTGCTCTTTTGAGCGATCGTAAACACTACGATTCAAGTAAGCCAATTTGGAACCATAGTACTCTTCAAATGCCTTGTACGTCTCAGGTAGGTCTGTTGCCAAAAAAAGCTTTAGCGACGGATCGTCAAGCATCAATTGATCGATTTTTTTAATAAAGTGTGAGTAGTGACTTTTTTCTCTCCAAAAATGCAATTGATCGTGACCATCTTGCGTCCAATTTTCTATTGAATCATATGTGTTATGATCCAGCCCTTTTCCCGCTTCCATTCTAACATGAACCGCGATACGGTTATTAACCTCAAATGGGCTAATCAAATCAAGCACTTGCTTAGTGGGCGTCAAACGGCGTAAAAAGTTATTTTCTTTATCCCAATGAGAATGATCACTATTCAACACATAGGCTGAACGTGCATATACATCTTTGCCTGATGTGATAATAATCGGGGCATCTTTTTCAGCCCCGTCCTCTATTTCCATATAATTGAATACTGTAAGTTGTTTGGCTTTCGCCTCAGCAGTAAAAGCTTCTTCAATCACCGCCCCTTTATAATCGTAAAGGTCAGATAGTCGGCAATCACAATGATGATCTGGCTCCCATACTACAACCAGCTCTCTATCTGTAGCTTTTGCTATTGCTGCAGCTGATGCCATTGCGCGCAACCTGTTACCAAGCCCATGCTGAGCATCAATATATATTTTATCTTTTGGCAGCAAAATTTCTGGAGTTAGTGGCTGCCTCATTAATGTAGTAAAATGCTCTAATGTATGTTTATCCAATTCTACGACCAAGTTGCTGTCAGATAACAACTGATTAAACAGATCACGTGATTCTATACGTGTTTGCATTCCAAAATTTCGCCAACCCGGTACAAATGCAGCTTGTCCATTTTCAGGGAAAACATCAATCACAGTTTTTTTACTATCTGAAACTAAAACTAATCCCCTTTTATTTAATAAACACTGATGTTGCAGTTTCTCAATTAATAACTTTAATTTAGAAACATTCTGTTTAATAAAATCAGGCGTGATTTTTACTAGCATATATTTCTTGTGAAATACAAAATTGCTTGCTTGATTAAAAATAGCAATTTCAATATCCAGCGGTGTTAATTTTTCATGATCTTTAGAAGAGATCAGCTTGCGCAAATTCTTTCTATCCAGGTCAAAAGCACGTAAGCCAACTTTCCAGGATATTATTTCAAGCGCTGCATAATATTCAGCATCATCCAGAATGTGTGGAGGAACATAATGAATACTCTCGCCTGATTTTCTAACTTTCAGATACCCGTCATTATTTTTTTCTATAGTGAAAGGTAAGAATATTCTGTCTTTATTCCATACTGGCATTACATTAGCGATAAAACGATTGGTTCTAATTTTAAATTTAGTCGATTGATAAAAACTCTGTAGATAATCAGGTTCTTTCAACACATTGCCCACACGAAGGCTATCATCATGTGGAATATGATAAATTGTCTTAACATCTACATGTGTTCGTTTAACACCAGCAGCTTCAAGTCGGCTGTAAATATCATCATCATCCCACCCATACGTAGTAATGTATTCATTGAATCCTTTGATTTTAATTAAGTTCTCGCGGGAAACGAAGAAAAAACCATTAATATGTTCTTGTCCTTTATCGGCTATACGCCAATCACCTGAAATGAACATGTTCGATTTCAATAGGTTCTTTGTGAAAAAACCATCATTCACCAAAATATCTGCATCTGTTTTTAATATTTTGTTATATGAAGCTGCGCGAAAGCCAATATTAAAAGCATAGGATAAGATCCACCGAGGCTGATCATCAACTCGTATCACTTTTATACGTTTATCGCTGAGCCCTTGTGCTCTAATATAATCTTTTACTGGTTCAGTAGAAGACCAGTCTACAATAATAATTTCATTAATTTCAGCGCACTCTAGCCAAGAAGGCAAAGCTTTCACCAGATTCTCGTTTCGATTCATGCAACAAGTTACTAGCGAAACACCCACGCCTACTTTTTCAACATATTTATCTAAATCAATGTTAACGTTATTATTGAGTTTAGAGGGTTCTATAATATTATGGATCTCTTTATTTTTGTTATCTGATATATCAAAATCAATGCTATATGTTTTAATAAAGCTTTCAAAAAAAGTTTTATATTTATCTGAATTTTTCTCGTTATCAGTACTGATGAATTTAGCAATTTCCGACAAAACTGTATAAAGCTCACCAAAACTTTTACTCTTATAAAGCTCTCTGGCATAGTTAATTCTATTCCAAAAATACATAATAATCCCTAAACAATTAAATTATCTAAAATACCAGTCATCAAACTGAGCTTCTATTCTTTCATACCCATAACTTTTCAATAAAAAGAAAATATCATTCCTTCTCTCAGTATAGTTATGCTCAACAGTAACACATTGCACATCCCACTCATCAAAAGGAAATTTGCTCAATATTTCGTATTCACTACCTTCTGTATCTACACTTAAATAATCAATTTTCTGCGGTGCTTTATTTAAAACAAGAAAGTCATGTAATGAAATAGTTTTTAAGAGTGAAACTCCACTACTTTGCTTATACGCGTGACGTTTTTCGGAATGGCTATCCTCACTTGCGTGCTTAGCCATACCACCATATTCATCGGCGAAGATAAACTCAACCTGGTCGCCACTTTGACCAGCAATACACTGGTTTGAAACGATGCAAGTACGGTTTTTTTGTAACCTCTCATAAAACTTTGGATTTGGTTCAGCGCATATGCCGTGCCAACCAAACTCCTTCTCAAGCAGGTAAGAATTACTCAATAACACTCCATCTGTTGCACCAAACTCTACGAAAAACCCTTTAGTTTTATAATTTGTTTTTTCTAATACCCATAAATCTTGCCCTAATTGAGATACGGATTTTCGTCTTAAATTTTCTATATAAGCTTCGGAGCCTACTTCATGAGTACCTAACTGTTCTTTATCTTCAATACGATATACCTGTAATCTCTGCTGACCTATACTTAGTTCATGCATAAGTAATTCAAGCTCACTTTCCAGAACAGATATTCTTGCATCTACATTACTAATTTTTGAAGGATTATTAGATAGCAAATCGAGTTTCTTTGACACTAGCCCAGCAGCCTGAGGTAACAAGCCCATACTTGCCATTTCACGAACAGCCCTTGTATGGGCGACTAGTTCAGTATCTTTTTTTGAGCCTACATCAACTGCTGCTGAAAACGCCCCCTCCAGTTTTTTTTCGTCACCTTGTAGCGCAGCAATTCGACCTACGACATTATACGCGCCAGCAATACAAACCCTAGCTACCGTTTTTTTATCGCAACCCCACTCCAATGCAGCCCGACAGTAACGCTCCGCCAGTGAAAATTCACCTAACTGCTGATAGCCACTGGCCACCAATAAAATAATATTCGCTCTTTCTGGATGAGGCTCTATTTTATCTTCAGGTATGTTAATTAATGCCTGCCAATCACCCAAAAACCAAAATGTTTTCGCTTCAGCCAAAAGCTGGCTCGATCCTTCCAATAATATGTCTAAAGGAGATAACTTATTATCTGTTTTCAGTGCTTGTTGCTCCTTTTCATTAGTCATAACTTAAAAAGCCTTGTCTCGTAAAATAACATCCTTGATAAGCTCTAGCTGGGCTTCTAATTTAATTACTTCTTTTTCCAAACTTTGATTGCGGAATAGCTGCTCTTGGTATGCTTGCTCTTTAACCTTTAACTCATTTGCATTAATAGCTTGGTCATTGATCATATTTTGTAGTTGATCATCTTTTTCCTGAATCTGTTCAAGCAATAGAGCCAGCTCACTTTTCAATCCATTGTTCCACTTTTCATGCTCAGTTAACCACTTTTGCTTTTCTGAAAATTCTATTCTTAACTCTTGGATAACCGTATTTTTTTCTGCCAACTCCCCTTCAATTTCTTCGACACTGCCAGTGATCTCAACTAAAAAAATTTCCTTTTCCTCTAATATTCGAGTAAGTTCTACAATTTTGTTTTGTTGGTTGACCGCTTCCTGTAATTTCGAGTCGAGCTGTTTAGCTATAGTATTATTACTTTTTTTAGTGTCAATAAGTTGCTGTTTTACATCACAAAACGTTTGCCAAAGAGGATTAAGATGAAAACTTATGATAGGCATATCAGGATCTGTATTATCTTGATAATCCACTGAAAATCCATGCTCAGCCAGCAATGCTACAATTAAGTCTGCTTTCTCATCCTCATCATATAGCGATTTGATACTGAGTGCTAAATGGACAACGGCAAACATATAGATGGTACCATCATCTATAAGTTTTCTAATCAGCTCCCCAGCTTGAGCAGGTACGTCTATATATAGATGATTAGATTGATCATCGTCAATTTCTAACCTCTCAAGACATCCGTTTATAGTTTGTGTGTCAATTAGATCACTCTTGTATATTGCAACTCCGGGAAATAAATCAACCAAACCCGTAGGCTGCCTTAATGAACTGAACTCAGGCAAGTTTAGAATATAGAAGGTTGTTGGCTTTGCTGTAACATCTACCAGAGTGCGTAAAATCGTATATTTGTCTTGTCCATGGTACTGCTTCAGTAATTGATCAACTGCACTATCTCTGGCTTCCAAAAATACAACTTTACCTGAGGGGTATGCCTCGACAAACTGATCCATTAACCGTGTATCGATTGCTTCGCCAGCCCCGATCCAAACAAAATGTGGCTGTTTTACTTGTGTATTAATCTCATTCATACACTAGTCTCCGGCTTTAAATTGATCTTGTAATAGTTTAACTGAGGCTGTACGACCTTCAGCCCTGCCAAATTTAATATAGTGTAATAGTGGATTAATTCCTGACTCGGCAACATCAGGATAAGTTTCTGTGTACCACGCGCCACTAAAAAGCGGACCAGGAAAGCGCTGCTCAGCAGCACCAAAACGTAAATAGTGCTCAGCAGGGCTGATTGTAGACTCTGCAACATCAGGATATTCAGATAAATACCACTCAGCATCAAAAAACTCAGATGACAAAATCAATTCGATATCATTTTCAACTTTCTTGCGCTGTATTTTTGATTTGTTGAATACTTGAGTCACCGCACGAATTGGCGTGCCTGTTTTCCAAAAAACTGAGCGTTTCATGTCAGCTATTTCTTGCACAATCAGACCAAGCCTATAATTTTTTGATGCTAAATCTGCTTTAATATTACGTAATTTATGTTCCAGTTTAATTACTTTCTGTTTCAATTTTTTTTGCTCGTCGCCGGAATCTTTCGATAAAAATACCCGTTCCAACTCCTCTTGTACATGATGCAACTGTGTCAACAGCAATAGGTTTTCTGCCTCAATCCCTTTTAATTTACTTGTCAGTTGCTGCTGTGCAACCTGTTCTGCATTATTTGTAGTTTTTTCTATAGAATTTTCTTCTATCTCCTCCTGTACCTGCTGCAATTGCATTAGAAGTAAGGAGTTTTCTGCTGTACTCTCGTTTAACTGTGCAACCAGAGGCTCTTGATTTGTACCGATAATACTTTCAACATTTACTTCAACTTTATTATCAGCACTCAGCAACAAACTTGAAGTTTGAATCAACAGATTTAGTCGTGAAAGTTTTTGCACCTGAGCCACATACTGACAGGCTGCTAGTAGTGTTACATCTTGTTCTAGACTATCCACAACTTCACAAGTAGCAGTCATATACAATGCGGTTAGCTGTTCGCATAAAGCTGTTGGTGCAGCAAGCGCCTGTTCGATATTAATCAACTTAAGGCACGCACGGTTCTTCCTTTGAGTTTGTAATAATTCATTTGTTGTACGTAGCCACTCTTCTGCGGCTTTTTCAAATGATACGCCTTGTCGTACCGCCTCTGCCAAGTAATGTTCTGCTTGCTGATAGAATACGACAACGGTATTAATAGCGTTGCTTTTTATCTTTTCTGTTATTTGTTCGTTAGTGCAAACATCAGTAAGCACAACAGTACCTTCATCAGAGGTGCTATTCATTTGGTAAGCACTATCTACATGTGAAGCATTATCCACATCAGAGGTCCTAGATTCCTGAGATATGCTATCAAAATTCGTAGTTTTATGGCCTTCGATGCGCTCTGCTAAAACGACCCAACGCTGCGTATCAGCAATTGTTAATACCACTTTCATTTTACAGTTCCTTGATTATACGCTTGAGTCACGTTCGGCTTTTTCAATGCACAACTGCCACCACGATTCATTGTCCAGATACCATTCAAGTGTTTTTCGGATGCCTGATTCAAATGACTCTTTAGGGTTGTATCCTAGTTCTAATGATGTTTTAGTTGCATCAATAGCGTAGCGGCGATCATGTCCGGCACGATCTTCTACGTAACTGATTAATGCTTGCGCATTGCCAACTGCCGCAGAAGTTGCTGACGGAAAACGCATTTTAAGTTTTGAATTATGGTTAAAGGCATCGTTGAGTAGATCACAAACGAGATTTACTATATCTATATTTTGCCACTCGTTGTTGCCACCTATATTATAACTCTCGCCGATCCGTCCCCTGTTTAATACCAGCTCAATCCCACGTGCGTGGTCGTCAACATACAGCCAATCGCGTATTTGCTTACCATCACCATAAACCGGTAAAGGTTTATTCATTAATATATTAGTGATGATGAGAGGTATAAGTTTTTCGGGGAAATGATAAGGCCCATAGTTGTTAGAACAGTTGGATGTAGTTACTTCAAGACCATAGGTATGATGATAAGCCCGCACTAAATGATCTGCTGCTGCTTTGCTGGCAGCATAAGGGGAATTAGGCGCATAGGCGGTAGTTTCTGCAAAAGCAGGGTCTTGTGGTAATAATGTGCCGTATACTTCATCGGTCGATACATGGTGGAAGCGATGATCAAGGATGCTTTTACCATTACTCTTTGGTTCATCAATCCATATTGTTTTGGCTGCTTTCAATAACGAATGTGTACCTACAATATTTGTTTCGATAAAGGCGTCCGGTCCCGTTATCGATCTATCCACATGCGATTCTGCAGCAAAATGAACAATGGTATTAATGTTATGTGACCGCAGTAGTTTTTCAACTAGCGCCGTATCACAGATATTCCCATGCACAAATGTAAAGTGGGTATTGTGTTTTACTGGTGCCAGGTTCTCTATGTTGCCGGCATAGGTAAGTGCATCCAGAACAACAATGCAGTCATTGAGGTTGTTTTTTAGCCAATACTGTATGAAGTTTGCACCGATAAACCCTGCACCGCCGGTCACCAGCATAGTAACGGGAGTCATACTTGCCATCTCTTTGCTGATTCTGACTCAGGCTGCTTGTTTGTTGTGGTTTCTGATAACTGTTGTAACATCTCGGTTAAAGCTTCGCGCCAGTACTGCCCTTTCAAATCCAGCTCTTTAAGCGTAGATGTTTTATCGAGCACACTATACACAGGCCGTTTAGCCGGTGTGGGATATTCTGCTGTCGATATAGGACTGATATCACACATACCTTCAATTAAACCCAGGTTCTTTCCAACTTCCTGTATCGCTTTTGCAAAGTCATACCAGGTGGCCACACCTAAATCTGTCCAGTGATATATTGCCGGGTATTTAACAACAGCATCACTGACTGCTGCCTTCAGTGCGGCTCGCGCTAAACCTGCGGCCCATGTCGGTGTTCCCACCTGATCAGCCACAACCTTTAGCTCGTCTCTTTCGTTGATGAGCCGCAGCATTGTTTTAACAAAATTATTCCCATGTGCAGAATAGAGCCAGCCTGTACGGATAATCACCACATTTTGACAGTGCGAAACAATGGCATCTTCAGCGCTGGCTTTACTGTTACCATAACAACTCTGGGGTGATTTAACAGCCTCCGGTAAATACGGCTGATTGGTATTACCATCGAAGACATAATCCGTGCTGATCTGCACTAAACGCGCACCACTGCGTGATGCCGCCAAAGCAAGATTTTTCGCACCTTGCGTATTAACAGCTTTCGCCTGGTCCACATCACCTTCCGCTTTATCTACTGCGGTATAAGCGGCTGCATTAATAATCGCATGAGGTTGAAACTCGTCGACAAATTTGGCGACATTAGCAGCATTAGTAATATCCAGTACTGACCTATTACACACCTTTAATACTAAATCAGCAGAGCTCAGCCGCTGTATCTCCCAGCCTAACTGACCATCGCCACCTAAGAGTAATACGCGTTTATTCATATGTAGGTGCTTTTGCTAATGTTAAACCCTGCGCATCCTTAACAGACAGCTGCGGCAACTCACCATTAATTAACGGCCATTGGATGGCTACTGTCGGATCATCCCAACGTAGCTGCACTTCATATTCTGGTGCGTAATAATCTGTACATTTATAAACAAATTCAGCAGTGTCTGACACAACATAAAAGCCATGTGCAAAACCAGGCGGCACCCAAAGCATCTCCTTATTTTCTGATGATAAATGAACACCCACCCATTCACCAAAAGAGCTGGAATCGCGGCGCATATCTACTGCCACATCAAAAACAACCCCGCTTATAACCCTGAGCAATTTCCCCTGTGTGTGTTGTGTTTGATAATGCATACCCCGCAAGATTCCCTGATGCGATGTAGAGTGATTATCCTGCACAAAGTTAACATCAGCGCAATGCGACCTAAAATCGTCGTCACGGAATGTTTCCATAAAAAAGCCACGTTCATCACCAAATACTTTCGGCGTAATCAGTACCACATCCGGTATGCTTAAAGGCTGGTATTGCATTAAACTACTCTTCGCTTTTCATTAAGGATTTTATACAGGTACTCGCCATAACCGCTTTTTTGTAGTGCGGCGGCTCTGCTTTCCAGCTCAGCTGCACTGATATAACCTTTGCGGTAGGCTATTTCTTCCGGACAGCAGACTTTTAGGCCCTGTCGCTTTTCCAATGTTTGAACAAATTGTGAGGCCGCTAGTAAATTATCATGCGTACCGGTATCCAACCAGGCAAATCCACGCCCCATCATCGCCATATGTAGCTGCTGCTGATGCAAATACACGTTATTAATATCCGTTATCTCTAGCTCACCACGGTCGGAAGGTTTAATGCCTGCAGCGATGTCACAGACCTGCTCATCATAAAAATAAAGGCCGGTTACTGCATAATTTGATTTTGGCTGCTGTGGTTTTTCTTCGATGCTAACCACTTGCCCATGATCATCAAACTCAGCAACACCATAATCCTGAGGGTTATCGACATGGTAGCCAAAAACTGTCGCTCCCGTAGACCGTTGACCAGCCTGCTGTAGTAGGCCGTTAAAATCATGCCCATAAAATACATTGTCGCCCAGCACTAATGCACTCGGGGAACCATTTAAAAACGCTTTGCCAATAATAAAAGCCTGTGCCAAGCCATCTGGGCTAGGTTGCACTGCATAATTTAGATTTACACCCCATTGTGAACCATCACCCAATAAGCGCTGAAATGAGGCTTGATCTTCCGGCGTTGTAATAATGAGAATATCCCGGATACCCGCCAGCATGAGCGTGCACAACGGGTAATAGATCATCGGTTTATCATAAATAGGCATTAACTGTTTGCTAACGCCCATTGTTAAGGGGTGTAATCGCGTTCCAGAACCGCCTGCCAGAATAATCCCTTTTCGTTTTTTTGCATCCATATGGGTAGCCTTACTCTGATTCAATTTCGATCCTGCTTTATTAATCTTTATGCTCACGAATAACCGTATCTAATAATTGAATAATTAATGTGATCAATACAGCCATCAAGATAAAAGTAATAGCATTATATAAACGCCGGGGTTCTACCGCATACTCTGGCTGAGTCGGTGCTTGTAAAACTGAGATTTGTTTTAATTTGCGAATAGATTCAACACGAGTATTTTCAAGCGCTCCTAATGCATTCGAATATAGATCCAAAGCAAATTTCGCCTGCAGCTCCAGCGTTTCGTATTCCGCAGTAATGGTATTAAGTGCACCGCCCTTACCCGCCGCCATTCTGGATTTTTCCTGCTCAATCTGATCTTTTAGTGCTTTAATCTCGTTATTTAAACGAATAATGTCGGGTGATTTAGCACTCTGGAAATTTAACAACACGCTTCTTTGCGTATTTTTTCCAGACAATTCTGCATCCAGTGCGGCAACCACCGAGCTTAAACTTTCAACAGTACTTGTCGGCGATATCAAGCCGTGTTGGTTCTGATAAACTAATAGCGCATCGCGAGCAGTCGCTAACCGCTCACCTAAAGCCGCCACTTGCAACTCAATAAACTTGACCTGCTCGGCCGCTAACCGCTGCCCCATACTGTTCATATGCGCTTCGCCTGCTTCTAACAAAAGAGACGCTATTGCTTTAGCCATATCGGGGTTAAAAGCATGTACTTGTATCCTTAAAACCTGCGCATAATCATCCATCGTCACATGAATACGTTTTTTGTAATATTCATGAAAATCTTCAATGGGTGAATCAAAATTAAGCCGGGATATAAAATCTATTTTATTATCTGAATAGTGCACTTTGAGATTAAGCTGAGCATCCATTTTTTTTAACATATCAACAGATAATAAGTGCTCTCGAAGCAGCAGCAAATCTTTAGAACCACCTCCACTTAAGATAGATGAAAAGCTAAATGAAACCGGTGCTATTGCAGGGCTCTCCATTACGACATTTGTTTCAGATACATATCGATCTGTCGAAATAAACACCCAATAGAAAACCACAACAATAATCGCACTTAAACACAACAACCAATATGGATGATTTTTTAACCAAAGCTTCATGTATTCTTTACCCTTTGCGGTATTCTGCTAATGCATCATTAATGTCATCAAACCAAACAGCCTGACCCTTTCTCAACCAGATCCCTGCCTGACAAAGCTCTTTTAAAATACCTTCACTATGAGACACCATAATCAAGCTCGATTGGCCCACTTTATCTTTAAATGCTTTTTTTGCTTTTTCTTTAAAGACAGCATCCCCTACGGCGGTGGCTTCATCAGACAGGTACACATCAAAATCAAACGCAAGCGATAACCCAAAAGCCAAACGCGCCCGCATCCCACTGGAGTAGGTTTTTACCGGCTGATCAAAGGCTTTACCTATCTCGGCAAACTCCTGTACGTAGTGGATAATTCTTTCCATTCCTTTTTCGTTACCATGAATACGCGCCACAAAGGTTACATTCTGGCGACCTGTCATCGAGCCTTGAAAGCCCCCACCCAGGCCAATAGGCCATGACACCCGACAGTTTCTAACAAGCCCCCCCCTATCAGGTGTATCCATCCCACCAATCAAACGCAATAAGGTTGATTTTCCTGCCCCATTAGAGCCTACCAAACCCACACTTACACCAGTTGGGATGGTGAAACTCAGATCTTTTAAGACCCAGTCACGCGTTCTATGATGTCGATAACGCTTATACACTCCGATTGCTTCGATCATGCGGCTTTAACCCTATACTCAAATCGCAAATGCATCGCCAAGCCCAATGCCATAGTAATCAGAACCCACCACATCACATACATTAAGTCTAAATTATTAATCGGCCGATAATTTTCGAAAAAAGCAAGACGCATCAACTCAATAAGATGAACAAGAGGGTTATACATTAAATATTGCAATAGATTATGCGGAAGGAAGTTTAATGGAATCATCACGCCTGATAAAAAATACAGAGGCAATGTCATAACGTTTACCACAATACCAACCTCAAGCACCAATGCATTAGCAACCGAAAAAAACAAACCAGCAGCCAGCCCCAACATCCAAGCTAAAAGCCATAGAAAGATCACTGATAGAGGATCAGCGGGGAGCAAATTAGCACCTAACAATTCAAAACCAATAATCAATAAGACAAATATCAGACTTTTTAAAAGCCCTTCTACTAAGGCGCGCGCTATAACTGTATCTACTGGTTTGACCTGACGGTAAGAATACAGCGCCTTGTTCGAATTAATCGCCCCTATGGATTTCAAAAACCCCTCACGAAAAACAAAAAAAGTCATTAAACCCACGACCAACCAAGGTATAAATTCAGCCCCTGCAATCAGTCCACTCCCCCCCATAATCCCCCGAATACCTACAAAAACAATAATATGAGATATAGGCTCCACTAGAATCCAGAACCACGAGAAGCGCTCAGCCATCGTCCGCTGCAAAGCATCCCTTATGAAAAGTGCTTTCAAAACACTGAATGTAACCTGCAGCGAAGTACGCGGTTTATGCTCAAACGTGCTCATTACAAATCTATCGCGACTTTTGCAGCAATAGCCAGTTGGTAAATAATCTGAGTTAAGCTGGTAGCCAATTGTAGGTTTTTAGTTGGCACTACAGGTAGTACTAAAATTTCATCACCGGGCTGTAGGTCCACGTCTGTTGCTTTACGTACTTCGCCATTCAAGCGCACCACCAGAATATTCTCTGCATCGGCATGCTGAGTAAAGCCACCGGAGCGTTCGATGTAATCCATAACATCGCTGTTGCCTTGGTAAACAGTTGCCTGAGGGACTAATACTTCACCACTAATAAGCAGCGAGTCTGACGTTTCTGGGATGGTAATAATATCGCCATCCTGTAAGCGGATATCGGCTACTTTACCGTTATTAGCAACCACCATACGGCCGTTAGGCTCTATTAGCGCGGCGCGTTTTACGAAGTTTGATATCAGCTCTGCTTCTTTGACACGAATTGAGGCTTCATCGGGTGTCGAAGAGGGAGCGCCCAGATAAGTGGTTTCGAGGCGACGCAGGCTTTCTTGCAGGGAAGCTTTTTGTCGATCGGCAACACTAACGCGTCTGAGAGACACACTGCCCGTATCCGTTAAGGCCTGAGGCACCTGGATGTTATTCAATAGCTCTGTGAGCGATGCATCATTGGGCAAGGCGTATCGGGAAGGACCGTAGTAGCTGCCTTCTACCTGAACAACAATGGTGTCGCCTTGCTGATCTGCGCTAAACAGGACTTCATCACCATTTTTTAAACCGGCTTTTTCAAAATCAGATAACGAGTAATATTTTGCCAATAGACCGGACTCGCGCACACCACGTACCAGCACGTGAGTAATACCCGGTTTAACTCGTGCGTACTGCAGCAAGCTTTTACCGGTATTCTCATTACTGATTAATTCATATTGCAGTTCACGCTCAACATCACCAGCTACGGTGACCGCTGACTGGCGTCGCCCGACTACAACGGTGTCACCATCGCGAAACTGCACAGTGGGCAACTGCCCTTCTTTAAGGAAACGGTATAGATCGGCGTTATTCAGGGTTTTATTATTACGAATGACACGGATGGATCGAAAGCTGCCTAATTGCGGATCGATACCACCGGCCTGATCAAGAAAGTATAAAACCGAGTCGTTCGGTGTACCCGCATAACGGCCAGGATTTCTTACTTCTCCGGTAACAAACACAGCGACGGGCTGTACACCTTGCAAGTTGGTATAGACATTCACGTTTTCAGGATAAATAGATTGTATCGCCGACTTTACGCGAGCATTCAGATTTTGCTGCGAAGCCCCCTGTACTTTGACCGGCCCAACCGAAGGAATAAAAATATAGCCTTGGGCATCAACGGGTAAGACTCGCTCAATTTCAACAGCCCCCCACAAACGCAGTGTTATCAGGTCGCCTGGTGCAATTTTATAATCCGGGTTTAAGCCATCGGCACGCACACCACGAAAACCACCTGAGAACAGATGCCCCCCGTAAGGCAGTTTTCCAAGCTCTTCTCTGGTTTTAATATGTGGGCCGTACGTACCGGTTTTCCAGTTAGTATTGGGTGTATCTACTGCTGTTTCAGGTAGCGGTGCTGCTTGTTCCTGCATCTCCAGGCCACCGGTTCCGGTGTTGATGGAGATAGCCTCTGCCGTTTCAACAGGCAGCGAGGCGAAAATTAATGCCCCTAAGAGACCGAGAACTGAACTCTTTTGTGTAAAAAAACGTGACGTAGATATTTTTAATGACTGAGCCGTCGAGTACATAGATTTTCACTTTTCTGATGACATTGAAATCTGATCTAAACAGACCGGATTACTGTGTATTTCCCGCTACCAGCGCGCGCACTTTATACCAACGTTGCTTATCTTGTGTGCAGGCAAGCCCTGTACGCTGATCAAGCGTACTTTCAACGATAAGCTGGCGGCATTGAGCACCACTGGCAGAATAATAAGGCGCTTTTGCAAACAGGATTACATTGTTGCCCCACGGGCTTTGTGCGAACGAAGCACTCGTATCTGTGACAGAATGATTGAGAAAATCGGCTATCTCTGTTGAGATCAGCTGATCAACCGAAAAGGAGGCTGAAGAAGTTTGCTGCTGATTAAGCGAAGAACACGCTGAAACAACGATACTGGCAAATACAATAGCGGCGACTCTGACAGTAACCCTGACGACGCTATACACCTGATTTGATTTCATTAATCGCACTCTTTATTACACTCGTTATTGCACTCGTTATAGCAGTATGTAATCGCACTGAGTGACTCTCAAAAAATTCATTACCCTAAACGCGTGCGTATTCTATTACATCAAGTGTAAAAAAACATCCGTTGACTCAGCTTACAAACTAACGTTTGTATGACACCTGCCTACAAAAGAAGCGATTCTTCAGATAAGTGCTATTCCTTTTGCGCAAAGGTGATATCGCACTTCAATCCTGCTGGCAGTTGATAATCAGGATTTGCAAGATTCAAGCGCACCCCAAAGGTACCACTGGCGGCATCCAGCACCTGGTCGACTATGTCAACCGTTGCCTGATGAGTACTATTCCAGGGTTTATCTAATACCACATTAGCAATACCACCTTTCGCAATTTCGCCGTAATATTTTGCAGGAACAACCACTTCGACATACAACGGGTCCAGCTGTACAACATTCAAGATGGGATCTTCGCCCACATATTCGCCCGGGTCCAGAAACGTCTCTACTACTACACCCGCC
>NZ_JBFIIH010000018.1:0-40080 GCF_041601355.1 Neptunomonas sp. | reverse complement strand
ATATAATGTGCTGATATGCGTATGGAGTTCATGCTATGTACCCTATAATTCGTAATCCGGAAGAATATGGAGAGCAGCAGAATGCTCTGCTCGATAGCTACATTGAAAGGGTTTTTGAATCGGAAACAATAGACGATTGGTTTAGTTGTATTAGTTCCGACAGGCAGGCTTGTGTGAAAAAGAAAATGTCAGCGGATTAGGTATTAGGGCGTTACCTGCTTATCAGCGTGCAATTTCGCATGCATCTGTAAGATTGGATTGCATGCGGATTCTTACAGACGTTTCACTAAGAATAGCCTGTTTTGATCCAATCATCGTTTAAGGCATAAAGCCCCTGAGACTTTAAAGAGGCATTAGTTAATGCCTGATTAATCCCGGAAGTTTAACTGTAGCTACTGATCCAGGCTTTTGACACCCCCTGCTCAAACGCTTGACCTGTCGCGACTAAGCCTTTTACGTCGCAACGACCCAATCTCACCTATTAACTATGCTCTCTTTCACCATTTATACTCTACTGTATGAAGCGAGCAGTATTTTCTAATCAGGTGCCATAACCACGCAATTCCGGCCCTTGTTCTTGGCTTCATAAAGAGCAATATCAGCGCGCGAGATGAGATGACTGATCTCTTCCTTCTCTTGATAAATAGTGTAGCCCAGACTGATGGTCTTTTGACCAACACCAAGAAATTGGGTGGCTTCAACATTGGTTCGAATTTTCTCTGCAAGGGTATACATCCCTTCCAGGTTTGCTTCGGGAGAGATAACAAGGAACTCTTCACCACCCCAACGTCCTGCAACATCGCTCTCACGCGTACTTGTTTTGAGGACATGAGAAAACTGTATCAAAACTTGATCACCGATGTGATGACCGTACATGTCGTTGACGCACTTAAAGTAATCAATATCAATTAGAATAATGCCAAAGGGCTTGTTAAAGCGACGAGCGCGCCTGGCTTCTGCATTTAAGCTCAAATCAAGTTTATAGCGGTTTACGAGACCGGTTAAACGGTCGGTTTCGGATAAAATCTTATAGGCTTCGCCTCGCTCCTCAAGCTCTGAGATTAGATTGCGAATGGAGTGTCGGGCACTTTCAAGGGTTTGACCAACCACACTGATTTCATCACTGCCTCGCCATGAGGAAGGTTGTTCGAGTTCGTTGCTTTTAAAGTTTTCAGCCTGATTGGACAACTTGTCGAGAGGCTTGAAGAGAACCACAGACATAAAGGGGTACATGATTAAGAGCGTCGCCAGAAATACGCTACCGAAAATAAGAATAATGAGCCGCTTATTTTTAGCAATATCCTGGGTGATTCTATGGTCGTTATAAATAATATTTAGACGGCCTATGGTCTGACCCTCTTTCAAAACATCTGCAAAGTTTTCGAAAGACTGGACAGATGCACGGCTGGGCATGTTGATCTTGACGAAATTCATATCATTTGTGTCATCAAAGACATGGATCATGACGACATCCGGATCTTGTTTGATTGCTTCAATAACCAACCTGCCACTTAGGGGGGAGAAGTTGGAAATGGGGTCCACGAGAGTATTAGCCACACGAGCGGTTAGTTCAATGCGATGCTGACTATAATCGTCATAGAGTTTGGACTTAAGTACCCAAATTGATAACCACCCGCCAAACACAAAAGAGAGAATCAAGCTGATTATCATACCTAAAATCAAGGTCAGCTTGATTGAATGAAGGTTCAACTTCAAAATAAGATATTCCCACCCAAGAGGCATGATTCAGGCTCTGTATAACGGGGCAAAGAGATTTTTTTCAAAATAATATCTTCTTGCACTAAAGCGATTTCCAGCTTCAGTTCAGGTGAGATCAATGGCGCATTGTGTTCATCAAAGGCGAGTTCGATCGCCCCTTCTTGCAAGCCGAAAAGCTTCAACTGCTCACCCCAGACATTGTGATAAGAAGCTAAAAGAGCGCGGTAAATCGTGTTGTCTACGTGGACGACAGTCGATGTTAGGACACTACCAGGGAATAAGTCGTTTTGGTTTTTATCAACGCCAATCCCGAGCTTACCGCGTTTGTGAGCGGCTTCTAATGCCCCCGGCCCGCTGGCCCCGGCAGCCGTATAAATAATGTCCGCGCCGTTGTCAATTTGTAAATTGGCCAGCTCAGCTGCGCGGGGTTTGTCATTCCAGCCCTTAAATCCATCGCCGACAAAATCGAATAGCACATCAATATCAGGGTTGGCGTAGTGGACGCCTTTTATGTAGCCACAAAGATAGTCACGAATAACGGGGATATCGACGCCACCTATAAACCCAACTTTACCCGTTTTTGATTTTCGCGCTGCTGAATATCCCGCAAGAAAAGATGTTTCTTGATAAGCAAAAATAATGAAGAACCCATTGGGAATCGAATACGCGCCATTGGTCAGGATGAAGCGGCGGTCAGGGTATCGGTCGATTATTTGCTCTAGCTTTTTCTTAGATTTTGGTGCTGAGGTCGTCATTATAATTGGGCTATAACCTTCCTCTGCTAACTTTTCGATTTGAGCCACATAATCATCCATTTCTTCCGCAAATACCTGATGAACGCTAACGTTGGTCTTGGCTTCGAATTTAGAAATCCCCTGAGACACCAAATCACCCCAACTGCCCTTTTTTATAACTTTTGTTCCGCCCCATGCAATCGCAGGCTGAAAGGTCGACTCGTCGGCATGTGCGGGCATTTGATGGCCAAAAGTAATCTGAATAAAAACAAAGATGGTAAGGATGGGCAGGGTGATTTTTATTTGCATGTGGAGGCCTAATACATGAAGTTTCTCGATATTGAATCACAATATAGACGCTGGCATCAGGCGTGCAAACCTTATATTGCCGGATGATCGGATATGTAACCGCTCATGGTTGAGACTTGAGCGGTATTAGTCCTTCCTATCCCTGGTCCTACCAGGCCTGCAATGGAGTAGCAGGTTCGTTGTTATATTAGTGACCTCTACAATTTTGCTGCTGGCACATTGCTGACGAAAGATCATAGCAGGTGTTCTGACAAAGCGTATCTTACCTAAAGGAAAATCTGGGCCTGAAAGCAGGCCGCTTAAGTAAACTGTCCCGGAATTACCCTGGGAATTAAGTAAACTGTCCCCGGAATTCCTCGGGCTTTTGACTGACCTGTATGCGCCTGACTTGTAAGCGCTTAGCCAGGCTACTCTGCCAGAAGTATTGAATTTTTATTTTACTCAAAAAACGTGACTTCGCCCGTTTCCAGCGAATATTTAGCACCGATGATTTTTAAATCACCTTTCATTACTAGCTGTTCAAGAATCTGTGATCCGTGCCTGAGGTGGTTGGTGGCGGCTAGCATATTGGCATGGATGCAGGCGGTTAACAGCTTATCCGGATCCTGATGCACCCCTGACTCAAACAGGGGTTGTATGCTGGGCCTGATGCGATTGACGATGGACATCACATTGGATGACGAGGTTGACTGCGACGGATTTTTTAGCTCATTCAGCGTTGCGGTCACTGCGCCACACTTTGAGTGGCCAAGCACAACAACCAATGGGGTGCCAAATTGTTCGGCGGCAAATTCAACGCTACCCACTTGAGATGGCGCAACTATATTACCGGCGACCCGGATAACAAACAGATCGCCTAGCCCCTGATCAAAGATAATTTCTGCGGGGACTCTGGAATCTGAGCATCCCAACACGATAGCGAACGGTTCCTGCCCTCCGACAAAACCTGCCCGGTTAGTTGATTTCACGTCAGTCTCGAGACTGCGCACGCCTGACATAAAACGCTGATTGCCTGCCTTCAACCTTGCTAGTGCTTCATTTGCTGTAATCATGGTGCCCTGCTTATGAACATTGCTAAATTAATTTTTTTTGGCTTTGGCTGGTTGTTTTTTCAGCATCGCCATTAATCCTGCCAGTGTTATCAACATCATGCCCAGCCAGGTGTTCCAACCGAGGCTTTCTTCCCAGATCCACCAGCCAAACAGTGCCGCAAACACAACCGAGCCATAAGTAAACGGCCCTAGCTGCCCTGCGGGTGCGTAACTGTAGCCTTTACTGAGCAACAATTGCGCTACCGTAGAGGTGGATGCCAGTAGTATTAACCACCCGAGTTGAATGGTCGTTGGCGTTTGCAACACCAGCAAAGCGGGAATAGCTGATAATGTAGCACTGAATAAGGCGAAGTAAAATACGATTCTTTGCGGACTTTCTGTACCCACCATGCGACGGATAGTGACTTTTGCCAGTGCGCCTAGCATGGCACCTAACACAGCGATAATGACGACAACGTTGAGACTGCCTTCATGTGGGTTAAGGACAAAGTAGACGCCAATAAAGCCAACCAGTATTGCCAGTTTAGCGCGTCCGCTGATACTTTCGCCCAGCCAATAAAGCGCGATTAACGGCATAAAAAACGGCGCAGTTTGTTTAAGCAATGCCGCCTGCGCCAGCGGTAAGTGTCCCCATGAATAGTACAAGCAGCTCATGGCAGTAACGCCAACGGCGGCGCGCATAATATGAAAACGTATTAGCTGTGTACGAATCGCTTTTCTGCCATTTCTGAGCAGCCAGGGTATAAGTAACATCAGCCCAAACAGGTTACGCATAAAAACGATAATTTCGGTGGGTAATTCACCGCTGATCTGCTTAATGACCATACCTGAAAAAACCAGAAACAGTTCAGCCAGCAGGATCAGTAGAGCGCCTTTATAGATGGCGTTATCTGTAGCGGTGGAGTTCGTCATAACGACAAGAGCACCCTTGCGGGTGCTCCGTTGGCCTTTTGCTGATGGAATGGCTTACAGCGCGATCACTTCAAACTGATCGGCCAGGCTTTTGGCTTTTTCAACACTGGTGACTGCCGCAATACTCGCCAATTCAGGCTTAAGATACTGCGCGGCAACACGTTTCAGATCTTCCAGGCTGACCTTGAGAATCTGCTGACGGAATGCACGCCGCTGTTCTGCAGTACGACCAAACAAGGCGCTGTGATATGCCCCTTTCGCTTCGCCTGCCGGAGAGCCGGGTTTATCGATAGAGCTGACGACACCGAGTATCGCTTCTTCCAGCTTAGCTGCATCGTGTTCATTGTTCAGCAGCCATTTTATCGATGCGTCAAAATCATCCAGCGTTTCCGTTAAGCGTGGATCACGGTAGGAGAAGAAACGGAATACCGCTTCACCGCTATCCTGCCCTGCTCCCGAACCATAAGCGCCGCCTTTTTCACGAATGGCGCGATGCAGGTAACCATTTCGCAGAAAATCTCCCAGAATGGTCAGCGGTGCTGCATCAGTATGATCTACCGGGACCGTTGGGTAAGCTTTTGCACAGAAGCTGACTTGTGTGCTGGTAGTCCAAAGCTGCTTAACCGTTTCACGGGTTGCTTTCAGTTTCAGTCGCGAAGCGTTGGCCAGCGGTGCTGTCTGCCATTGATTCTTCAACGACGTAATGAGTTGATCCTGATGCTCTGGCTCAGCCACTAACAGGAAGCGGCGTGGTGCCAGTTTGATTTTCTCATGCATCGCCACCAGCTTGGCTGAGAGCGCCTGCAAGGCAGTTGCATCATCCAGTTGCTTATCCAGCGCTTTAACAAAACGGATACTTTCCAGCCCGCGAGATTGTTGATCAACCCATGCGGCAGGACTGAGACGCGCCGCCGCCGCCATGATAGCCAGACTATGGCCCTGGCCGGTAATGCTCTGCTCTTTACGGCTACGTTGTTGTGAAACAATTTCACGTAAACGTGTGGTTTCGTCAAAACGTGCATCGTTAAGAGTTTCATATAGCAGATGTGTCAGTGCTTCTTGATTATGTAACAAGGCTTTACCAGAGATTACAAAGTAGCCACTGACATTTTGTTCATCATCGGTTGCACCACGCATGGTCGAGAAAGCATGGACGCCACCGGATACCTGCACGTGATACTGCTGATTTTCCTGATAAGAACGTTCGCCACATCCCAGCTCCGTCAGACAGTGACTGAACAGCGGCATAATCTGTAGTTCTTCTTCACTCAACTCAGGAAGGTCGATAATCACCTGCTGATAAACAAGGCCGTTGGTGCCCTGCCCATACCAATCCAGTGACTGCCCTGCCAATACCTGCTGCTCGCTTACCGGAACATGCATCTCGACCGGAACATCCTGCAGGGTAACTTTAGGTAGGATTGATTCATCATCCTGTTGCGTCTGACGTGCTTCCAGCGCCGCTGCCTGATCAATCACAAACTGTTTCTGTTCGTCTGACATGTTCGCTTTTATGGCGGCCAACTTGGCTTTTTCATCGCGTTCTTTACGTTCTGTCATTTTATTATCAGGACGTAAGGTCAAGCGTACACGATGGGTGTTCTCAAGGAGTAGCTCGCGAATCATCGAAGGAATAAAATCAGTATCCTTAATCAACTCATGCAGCTCGTCCAGGACAGGGTCAAGATTCAAGAGTGCGATCGGATCACCGCGATGAACCGCTGATGATACCGATGCCATGATCAGATTAAGGCCATAAGGGTAGCCATCACCGCTAATCTCACGCTGACCTAATTCCAGTTGATGCAACTGCGCTTCAACCATGGATTGGGGTACGCCCTCTTCTGCAACGCGTTGCAATGTATCGATGACCAGTTTTTCAAACGCCGTTGCGCTTTCCGGCTCACTGCCTTCAAGACCACACATGAAAGACATCTGGCGATTTGAATCTTCCAAACCACATAAAGGCGAAGGCGCGCTACCCAGCTCGGAAGACTCCAGCGCATAACGCAATGGCGATGCACTGTTATCCAGCAACACGCGTGATAAAAGATGGGCTTTGAGTTGTTCTTTCAGGTCAATGGAGTGTCCCAGCAACCAGGACAGTACATGATGGGTTTTACCAGAGATATCCTCTTCGTCCAATGCGTATGCTTCTTCTACGCTTAACGGCGCAAACAGACGCTTTTCATCGGTCACAGCAATATTAATATCCAGCTTTTCAAACGTATTGAGCGCCTGATATTGCATACGGCTTTGTAACTCTTCAGCCGGGATGTTACCAAACGTCATAAAGACGGCGTTACTTGGGTGGTAATGCGTACGATAAAAAGCCAGCAACTCGTCATAGGACAGATCAGTAATGCTGTCTGGATCACCACCACTGTTGTAATGATAAGTAACCGTCGGGAAGAGGTACTTAGTAGCGGTTTGCCATAAAGTAGAAATAGGTGAGCTCATTGCTCCTTTCATTTCATTGAGAACCACACCTTTATATACCAGCGCGGACTCTGCGTTGTCTGCTTCTTCAAACTCGACACGATGACCTTCCTGAGCAAAATCGAGCGGATCCAGACGGGAAAAGAAAGTAGCGTCCAGATACACATCCAGCAAATTGAAAAAATCTTTACGATTCTGGCTGGCAAAAGGATATGCCGTCCAGTCTGAGCTGGTGAATGCGTTCATAAAGGTATTTAAAGAACGGCGGGTCATCATGAAGAACGGATCACGAACCGGATAGTGTTCACTCCCACACAAGGCAGTATGCTCAAGGATATGAGCCACGCCTTTTGAGTCCATGGGCACTGTTCTGAATGCTACCAGAAACACATTTTCATCCTGGTCTGCAGCGATGTGATAATGCATCGCGCCAGTCACCCGATGCTTGTACTCTTCTACACTTACATTAAGCGACTCTATTTTTTCTGAACGGATAAAGTCAAAACTGGGATGACCATTTGCTGCTGGCATATAAATTCACTTTCCTTATTTCATCAATCGGTAACAGGCACTCAGCACACTATTGTGCGATCCATATGTGAATTGTAACGGCAAAAGGTGGCTTTGCGTATCAGATTTAGGCCAAGCGCACCTGCAAAATAGATTTTTTCTTATTTAATACATGAAAAAATATTGATCATAATCAAATCAAATTTTTTTAAGACATGCTCAAATAGGTTGATTAAACTTCATAAATACAAACAATTACGCCCTTGTGATTGCACCTGAAAAATATGTTATTGCACCGCACAAAAAAGGATTGACAAGCGAAAAATCAATCTCTATTATTAGCCCATATGTTGCATCGCAACAAAAAAGAAAAACTGCTGCTTACCGAGGATTTTAAAATGTACGAAGATATGATGAAAGATGTTCAGAACAAAATGAAGCCTGTAACTGATATGGCTGAAATCAACAAATCTACTGCTGAAAAACTTATCTCTCTGCAGACTGAATACGTTACTGACCTGTTCAATTCTGGTCTGGCTCAGATGAAAGCATTGAGCGAAGTTAAAGAGCCTAAAGCAGCTATCGAACTTCAGGTTAAATACTTCAAAGACTTAGAAGCCAAGCTGACTAACGTTGCTGAAAAAGAGATCGCTACGCTGACGTCTGCTAAAGAACAGTTGACTGAGCTTGTTGAGAAAGGCGTTTCTGAAATGTCTGAAGTTCCAGCAATGGCTGATGTGACTAAATTCATGCAGACAGCTCAGGAAAAAATGACTGAACTGACTGAAACTCCGGTGATGGCTGAAATGACTAAGTTCATGCAGACTGCTCAGGAACAGATGACTGAAGCTGCTAAAGCATTCACTCCGGAAGTTGTAGCTCCTAAAGCTGCTCCAACTCCTGCTGCTGCCGCTCCTAAAGCTGCTCCAGCTCCTGCTGCTGCCGCTCCTAAAGCTGCACCTAAAGCTGCTGCACGCAAAGCAAACTAAGAAACATTATCAGGAGGTTTTAATCTCCTGATCATCTGAAAAGCCGCTTCTATAGCGGCTTTTTTGTGTCTGCTTTCCTGCTCTATAACGCTGCCTCCTTACTCTTGATAACCCCGCTTGTAACTCTTTACTAATTACCACTGCCAGAGATCACAGCATAAGATCAGGCCTGATAACAAAATCGTCAAAAGACTCATCTGGTTCAACTGCTTCAGAAACCACATCCACAACATTGGCTAGTGCCGGGCCTAGTTGCAACCAGGCTTCAACCTGCCTAACCGCATTACTTTCACCACACAGCATCACCTGCACACGTCCATCAGACACGTTGCGGGCCCACCCGGTTAAGCCTTGAGATAATGCCTGATCAACCGTAGACTGACGAAACCATACGCCTTGCACGTGCCCGCTGACAAAAGCACTGATACAAATTTTTGCCACAGATACCTCCCTCTCTTTAAATATTTTGGTTGAACCTTGATTATACTCTACGGATAGAGCGTATATTGGCAAAACGTACTCAGACTTTACCGGCATCGTCAAAGAGCCGCTCAAGTGTAATGCTGAGCTCCTCATTCTGAAGATTTTTTACTTCCAACAGATGTTGATCCAGATTTTTTTGCCAGCTCGTCTCGCTGCCTGTTGGATCCAGGGGATCCGGGATTGGCCAGGGCAAGCGCCGACATAACTCATTTAATGTGAAAGCTCCTAACCCTCTGGATAGCAAAAACTCGCCCTGATCGGTTCGCCGGATAATATCCTCCTGCAACAGCAATTGTGAATATTCATCCCAACGCGACTGTTCCAGGCCAGCAACCTGTTGTAACAGCTGATCATCTGATAACGCCTGCCCTGTCTGCTGCCCTTGCCATAAGCGATGCAAAATACCCACAATTGTATGCAGATGTGATTTCTCATAAACTCTGCCCTGAGATTGATACACCGTCAGTGCGCGGGTCAACTCGCAGCCCATCAGAATAATAAACCAGGAAATAAAAATCCAAACTAAAAACAACGGAATAGCAGCAAAAGCACCATAAATAAGCTCATAAGACGGAAACTGAGTTGCGTAAAAACCGAAGCCGCGTTTTGCACTTTCAAATAGGATAGCCACCACAACCGCACCAATAAACGCATTTTTCAATGGCACTTTGCAATTGGGTACGGCCGCATACAAGAGTGTAAAAGCCGCGGTTGACATAATCACCGGTAATACCGTCAGTAATCGCGCTTTTCCTACCAGGTTGGTTGCGTCAGTTATCAGTGGCAATGAGGCGATGTAGGACGATACTAATATGCCAAGCCCAATCAAAATTGGTCCAAGACTCAGCACTGCCCAATAGAGTAAAAAGCTGGACATCCCTCTACGCTGATCTGACACGCGCCATATTCTGTTAAATGCCACTTCGATATTGCGCATCATCATGATGGATGTCACCGCCAAAAAGGCAACACCGACCGCTGTTAGTTTTTGTGCCTGGCTGATGAAGTCTTTCAGGTAGTCCTGAATCACTTCACCTGTCGTTGGGACGAAATTAGAAAATACCCAGCCCTGCACCTGTTCGCCAACGCCCTGAAATGAGGGTATCGCCGCAAGCATTGCAAATGACACTGTCATCAACGGCACCACAGCGAACAATGTTGTATAGGTTAATGCCGAGGCATTTATCACTCCACCATTGTCTAAAAACTGTTTGAATAAATAACGTATAAAACGTATGGCTGGAACATCCGGTAACCCACTCATCAAGCAATTCCTTACAGTAAACTTTAATGTGAACCTTTTTTAATCCGAACCTTTTTAATCTGAGCCTTTGTTGCGACTTCCGAGACGTATACAATAACGACTTCTTCAGTTTAATGGCTGTTTTATAACAGTTTGCACGGGAAATCATTATGAGCCAAGTGACAATCTACCATAACCCACGTTGTTCAAAATCGCGCCAGACATTAGCGCTGCTAACAGAACAGGGTATCGAACCCGATATACGTGAGTATTTGAAGGATGCACCTTCCGCTACTGAGTTAACACAGGTACTGGATTCACTCGGCCTTTCTGCCCGGGCACTGCTGCGGAAAAATGAAGCTGAATACAAAGAAAACAACCTGAGCAACCCTGAATTAACCGATGAGCAAATAATCTCGGTGATGGTGGCTAACCCGAAGCTCATCGAACGCCCTATCGTATTGAAGGATGGTAAGGCCCGTATCGGACGCCCGCCAGAATCCGTTTTGGAAATTTTATAAGTGTCATCGCCTTATGTCTTAGTGCTCTATTACAGCACACATGGCGCGACTCGTCAGATGGCTCAGCAGATTGCCCGCGGGATTGAACAATCAGGTATGGAAGCTCGCTTGCGTACAGTGCCAGCGATATCAACGGTGTGCGAATCAACCGCTGCCGACATTCCTGATCAGGGCGCGTTGTATTGCAGCGAGCAGGATCTGAGCCAGTGCGCTGGCCTGGCGCTGGGAAGCCCCACCCGCTTTGGTAATATGGCGGCCGCTTTAAAATACTTCATTGACTCTACCAGTGGCATCTGGATGTCTGGTGGGTTAATCGGTAAGCCGGCAACAGTGTTCAGCTCTACTTCCAGCCTCCATGGGGGCCAGGAAACGACTCTGATCAGTATGATGCTGCCATTGTTGCATCATGGCATGGTGATCAGCGGCATCCCTTACAGCGAAACAACGCTACTGACAACGCAATCGGGTGGCACTCCTTATGGCGCAACTCACGTGGCAGGGCGCGACAACAAACGTGCCCTGGACAAAGATGAAATTTCCCTGTGCACGTCACAAGGTAAACATTTGGCGTTGCTGGCCAAAAAACTTTCTTCTTAATATTTCTGCTTAATATTAGTAAAAAGACACAGGATAACCGATGGAAGCATTACGTAAAAAAGCCCGCATCACACGCGTGATAACCCTTGCCAGTTACATTGGCCTGATGCTGCTGTTCACGCTCTGGTATATGGTGATACACCCTCTTGAAGTAGGAAAACCCTGGGTTATATGGGCGCTACATGTATTACCATTAGCGTGCTTTATTCCTGCACTTAAATCAGGCAACCCGCGTGGCCATGCCTGGCTCTGCTTTGTTTTACTGTTGTATTTCATTGAGGCGGTGTTAGCCACAACAACCAGTGTTGAGACACGTATATTTGGCGCAATCTACACACTACTTACCGCTACTTTATTCACTGCTGCAATGATGTACGCCCGCTGGGGAAGCCGGTTTACTAAGGCATCTCAGCAAGCAGAGAAAACATCCGACTAAATATGTCTGATTTCAAAACGTTTGACGCCAATAAAGCACGCCGTGATTTCCCGATTCTTTCAAGTAAGATCAACGGGCAAGCATTGATTTATCTTGATAATGCGGCAACTACGCAAAAGCCTCGCTGTGTTATTGATGCGCTTTCACGCTTTTATAAACTCAGTAACAGCAATGTACATCGTGGCTCTCATACTCTCTCCAACCGTGCTACCAGCGAGTTTGAAGCGGCACGTGAAAGTGTTGCTGAGTTTATCAATGCCGCGCATTCCCAAGAGATAATCTGGACACGCGGCGCAACTGAAGCGATTAACCTGATTGCACACGCCTTTGCTGATTCACAGCTACTTGCCGGTGACACTGTACTGGTGTCTGTGATGGAACATCATGCCAATATCGTTCCCTGGCAACAGATAGCCATCAAAAATAAGGCACAGGTCATCCCCGTGCCGCTAACACCGCAGGGGCGGTTAGATCTGATTGCTTACCAACAACTGCTCAATCAGCACCAACCAAAAATAGTCGCGATGACGCATGTATCGAATGCACTGGGGGTTATCAACCCTGTTATCGAAATAACTCAGATGGCTAAGGCCGTGGGGGCTAGCGTTGTAATTGATGGCGCACAGGCGATTGCTCATGAAGTCGTTGATGTTCAACAAATCGGCTGTGACTTTTATCTCTTTTCCGGCCACAAATGCTACGGACCGACCGGTATTGGCGTGTTGTGGGGGCGCAAAGCATTACTTGAGGAAATGCCACCATGGCAGTGCGGTGGCGAGATGATTGAGCGAGTCAGTTTTGCAGGCACAACATTTAATACACTGCCTTTTAAGTTTGAAGCAGGCACGCCCCCGATTGCTGATGCTATCGCTTTTGCTGAAGCGCTTCGCTACCTGAACAGCTGGGATCGTAAAGCTATTGCTAAGCACGAACAGGCCCTGCGCGCGCAGGCAGTTGCACTCTGCCAGAACATTGAAGGCGTTACTGTATTGGCCGCCGCCCCCGATAATGTCGGTATCCTCTCATTTATTGTTGACGGTGTTCACCCACAGGATTTGGCCACCTTACTTGATCAGTCAGGCATTGCTATACGCAGCGGCCATCATTGCACCATGCCATTGATGGAATACCTGGGTTGCAGTGGTACGATACGTGCTTCATTTGCCTTGTATAACACAGCAGCCGAGGTTGAAATTTTTGCGAGCGCATTAAAACAATACATCCCGCAGTTGCGCAACACGGCTCTACCCATTTCAGCCCCGGGCTCAGAACTACTCAGTGCAGACCTACGCACAGACCCGGGCAATACAGATATCATCTACTGTGATCCTGCCGATCAGCAACAACTTATCGATGCTCTCTGCTCTACTGCTGACTGGCAAGCACGTTTTGCGCTGCTGTTGAGTTTAGGTAACCGCTTACCGGCTCTGGCTAAAACTTATAGAACCGAAGAAAACAGAGTCCGCGGCTGCGAATCCAACGTATGGCTTATTGCTACACAGCAAGCCGATCTTTCGTGGAAGTTTGCGATCGATTCGGATGCGCGCTTAATGCGTGGGATCAGCTATCTGATTCTCAGCGCTATTCAACATCAACACAGCGCAAGCCTGAAGAAACTGAATATAGATAAGCTGCTGAAATCATGTAACCTTAGCCTTTATTTGAGCCCATCACGTACCAACGGCGTGAAAGCCATTGTCGAACGGGTTAAATACCTGACTGAATAGACAAACTCGCGCTGCGCTTGATATTTATTCAACAATAACAGAAGATTATCTTTAATCCTGCAGGTTGGTAGCCAAACAAGAAGCATAATATATTGCTCCCCTGCGCTTTATTTTTCGGACTTAGTTACTCTTCTCAACTTTTTTCAACCTTTTTAACTATCCTCAACTAAGCGACGACACTATGAATCTGAATGACGCAAGCCTTTTTATTCGCATCGTTGAAACAGGTAGCTTCACCTCTGCAGCCGAGAGCCTGGGGATACAAAAATCTACTATCAGCCGTCGTATCGCGCAACTTGAAGATGACTTAGGTGTTCGCTTATTGCAAAGAACAACACGTAAACTTAAGCTTACCGACGACGGAGAGGAGCTGTTTGCTCGCTGCCAACCGCTGATTAACGAACTGGATACAGCAAAAGATTATCTCTCCTCTACGCAGATAAACCCACGCGGGCGCTTAAAGATTACTATGCCATCCGATCTTGGGGTATTTATGATGAACGAGGTCGTGGGGACGTTCATGAAACGCTACCCGCTGATTATGCTTGAGGTTGAATTGAGCACACGGCTTATTGACCTGATTGAAGAAGGCGTTGATCTGGCAATTCGGGTTGGCGAGCTGGCTGACTCCAGTTTAATAGCACGCCGTGTTGCGACGGTGTCACGAGGACTATACGCCTCGCCTGCTTATCTTAAACAGCATGGAACACCGAAAACGCCAGATGATCTGCAAAATCATGAATGCTATGGCGTTCTTAAAGCCGTTGACCAATGGGATTTTGATAACTGGGATGAAGTCGTTGAGGTCAAAGGAAAACTCAAAGCTAACAGCATCAGCTTTATCCGCGAAATACTATTACAGGATATGGGCATCGCCAGAATGCCTAAAGTCTTTTGTCGTGACAATGTACAACAGGGTAAACTGGTAGAAATTCTCGAAAACTATGTATCATCACCAATAGAAGTGAATGCCCTGTACCCGAGCCGTCGTCACCTGAACCCCAAAGTACGCCTCTTTATAGACCACATGATGGAGATGATTGGTGACCATCCCTGGGTCAATGAGCAGATGATATTGCCTGTATCCGGCCCTTAAATATTAGTTTCTAACGCAGACTTCGAACCTGATGTATCCATCTTATCAACAGCCCGGTCTAAAAGTATCATCGGTATCGGTGGAAGCTCCGTCACGTCTGCTGAACCCATATAATAAGTAATCTGCGCGCGTCTATCCCGTTTTATCGCTATACTGACAGCCAGTTTTCGTCAGCGACGTTTTTTGAGTGGTATGGTTAACAGGACGCTATGGATACCAATACATTATCTGCCTTTATTGCGGTCGCAGAAAGCCACTCATTCTCGCTGGCCGCCGAACAGCTTTTCATAACGCAATCGGCTGTCAGTAAACGTATCGCTCAGCTTGAAGACCAGCTCAACCAGAAACTCTTCGACAGAATAGGCCGTAAAGTTACCCTGACCGAAGCAGGTCGGGAGTTGCTCCCCCGTGCTAAAACGATCATAAGCGCCATTAAAGATGCAGGTCGGGCCATGGGCAACCTTTCAGGAATAGTCAAAGGCCCGCTATCACTCGCCGCCAGCCACCATATCAGTTTGCATCGCTTACCTCCGGTACTGCGCCGCTTCACAAAAGAACATCCGGATGTACAACTGAATTTGCGCTTTGATGAGTCTGAAATTGCTTACAACGGCGTTTTACACGGTGATTTGGAATTAGCCTTAATTACTTTAGCACCCCAGCCTGATCCTGCCATATACTCACAATCCATCTGGATTGATAAACTGCAGTATGTGGTCTCACGGGATCATGTGCTGGCCGACAAAAAACACGTCAGCTTAGAGGAGTTAACCAATTATGCAGCTATCCTGCCAGGCGCTTCCACTTTTACCCAGCAGATTGTAACCGAACAGTTCCGAAGACAGGCGCTTGACCTAAACGTCGGAATTTCAACGAATTACCTTGATACGATTCGAATGATGGTTAGTATTGGCTTGGGTTGGAGCCTGTTACCTGAGACAATGATTGATTCATCGCTGACCGTCATTGAAACGGGTTCAGCGCCAATTCAGCGTCACTTAGGCTATATACACCATCGGGATAGAACGCTGTCTAATGCAGCGAGCAAATTGGTTGAAATGCTATCTTATTCGTAGCACTTATCCATAGCTCCTATCCATAGTGCCTATTCATAATGCACACTAACTCTATTAAACTCTCATTTTTAAGTACGATTTGAGGTAAGCGCGTGTCCGCTGATACAAATGAACCGATGCAGGCGCTACTTCAACAGCAGCATGCACTTTTCAGAGCATGGATTGATGAGCAAACTTCACGCGCTGAACCAGCGGAACCCATCTCGCCTGATACATCCCGCGATATGGCACGTGTCGCTGCGATTTTATCTTCTCAAACCACGGACTTTTTAGAGTTCGGCAATAACATTATTACTCAGCTTGAAACTAACCCTACAAAAAGCAGCCTTCAGGAACCCTTAACGAAGTTTCGGGATTTTGTTCAGCAGCAAAGCGGTGAAGCACTGCTCACTCAATGGCAACTACCAGAAAATGTAGCCGCGTTATTTCGTACCCACAGTTTTCAGGATGACAATCTTTTTGAGAACCCCTACACCAGCGGGCTGAAAAGTTTACTTAATTTCCCCTCCGTTGGCGCTTCCCATGAATTTCAGCAAAATACTCGCGATGGTATTAAGTACCTGCTGGAATATCAGGATGCATTGAGTGAATATATCGAGCAATACAGCCAAATTAATCTACAGGCAACCAAAGCCCTGATGCAAGATCTGACCGAAGGCTCTGATGTCATTGAAACACTGGGGCAATTACATGATCTCTGGGTCAATTGCTATGAGCGGTCTTATGCTGATTGTCTTTACACCGAAACATATCAAAAAAGCCATGGAAGAGTTTCTAATGCTGTTATGCGATTACGAAAATATGCCCAGGATATGCGTGACATCCAGTTTGAAACGCTAGGCCTGGCCACACGTAAAGGGCTGGATACCGCACTGCAACGCCAGCACACACTGCGCAAAGAGATGCGAAAAATAAACAAAACCCTCTGCTCACAAGATACGCCTCCCGTTGCTGATCGCGTTGAAGAGTTGACCACTATTATTCATCAATTATCAGCAGATATGACCCGGTTACAGCAAGAACTTGCAGAACTTAAGTCACAGACTGTCTTAACCAAGGGGGTTTTAGAAGATGAAAAATCTTAAACTAGACCCCAATAAAATCGAAGAAGAACTGCTCGCGTTTGATGAAAAACTTCAACGCAGTTATGAGACGCTTAAAGAGATCTCTCAGATTGATGTAGCGCAGTCAAAAGGGATAGAAATATTTTCACAGGACAAACTGAAACTTCTCTTTTTTTGCGGCAATAAGCACGTTACTAATCGCTGTCGCACACCGCTTCTCATTACCTATGCGTTAGTTAACCGCTGGTATATGATCGACCTTGAGCCTGAGAAATCGCTGCTAAAGGCGCTGAACAATCTGGGGCTTGATGTCTATGTCATAGATTGGGGCTATCCTGACCCGGCCGATCGTTTTCTCGATCTTGATGACTACATCAATGAGTACATAAACAACTGTGTAGAGCAGGTTTGTATGCACTCAGAAGCGACCCGGGTTAACTTATTAGGTATCTGTCAAGGTGGCACGCTGAGCCTTTGCTACACAGCGATTTACCCTGAAAAAGTCAGAAACCTGATCACTATGGTGACTCCTGTCGATTTTCAAACAGAAACCAACCTGCTAAGTCTGCTGGCACGCTCTGTTGATGTCGATCTGGCAGTATCAACCTACGGAAATATCCCGGGTGAAATGCTCAATGACTCTTATAATTCACTCATGCCGATGCGGCTTGGCATCCAGAAAAACCTCGGTATGCCTAATCAGCTGAATACCACTGAAAGTGCTTTAAGTTTCTTGCGTATGGAAAAGTGGATCTATGACAGTCCGGATCAGGCCGGAGAAGCATTCCGACAATTTATCAAATGGTTTTTCCAGGAAAATCTTTTGATAAAAGATCAAATTACTATTGGTGATTATCCGGTCAGACTGTCCGCTATCACTCAGCCAGTACTGAATATTTTCGGCGCTTATGATCACCTTGTTCCCCCTGATGCATCACTTGCGCTAGGCGATCATGTCGGCAGTAAGGATTATCAGACGCTGGAAATAAAAGCGGGACATATCGGGGTATTTGTCAGCGGAAAATCACAGAAGATAGTGCCGGCGAGCATTAACGATTGGTTATTAGAAAGAGATTAAGAAAGACTAAAAGCAGTACGTCTTTCTTAATCCCGGGTCTCTCAATAAGGCCCTATCGATAAGGCTCTGTAAATTAAGAGTCTGTAGATAAGCCCTGCAAATAATTCTGCTGACTTATTTGACAGGCTTTTCAGGTGCTTTAGTAGGGTTTTCAGGTGCTTTAGCAGGCTTTTTAGGATCCGGTGCACTGGGGGCGGGCTCTGAATCGTTTTCAGCTTTGCCGTCAGCAGGCGGTTTAAACATATTCCACACCGCCATATTACGATCAGCAAGGCTGTTCATCATCGTCAGCGGGTTAGCAACCCCCATCATTGTTTGCATCTGTTCCTTAATGCGATCCTGATGTTCCAGAAACGAAGCAATACTCTGCTCCAGATACTGACTCATCATTCCCTGCATACTATCACCATAAAAACGAATCAATTGCTGTAAAACCTGATTTGTCAGTAGCGTTCCATGCCCCTCTCCTTCTTGCTCACTAATAATTTGAAGAAGAATATTTCGAGTCAGATCATTGCCTGTTTTCGAATCGAGTACTTGAAATGCTTCGCTGTTTAAAACCAGTTCTTTGACATCTTCAAGCGTGACATAGCAACTGCGTGAAGTATCATATAGGCGTCGATTGGTATACTTTCGAAGAATTCGCAACGTGTTCTCTCTCTTTTTTCTACAGCATCATTAACGATGAGTGATGATTAGCTTTTATTACTATCGGATTTTACAGAGCCCTGCATCATATTCAGTATTAGCTTTTGCAATGATTCCATCGAGCCAACACTATTAGTGATGTAAGGTTTAAGCAGTGTCATTGGATCATAACCTTCTGCCCCGGCATCCATTTGCTCCCTGACTTTTTTGATCATTTCATCCTGAAGTGATGCAACATCCGGAAGCCCCATAACCTGACGCAACTCACTTGGCGTCATCTCAACATCTACTTTAAAATTCATGTCATAACCCTTTGTTATGCCGCAGAATACAAGACTTTTGTTAACTATATAGCGATAGCTACTGCAGTGCAAAATATTAGGAGCAATTTTGCTGCACTTTTTCCGGATGAATCCATACATATGCCAACACGATAGCCACAACAGAAACCAGGACTGCAATAGCAAATGTCACCTGAGCACCATGCGTATCCCATAACAACCCTGCAACAATGGCACCTAATGCACCGCCTACTCCAAACCCCACACTGGAAAACAGCGCCTGCCCTCGTCCCTTCATATCATCGGGGAAGTATTGGTGCACCAGGGATATTCCAACCGCATGCAGGCTTGCAAACGTTGCCGCATGCAGCAACTGAGCCACAATAACCAGGAAGATATTTTCAGGCCAAAAGCCTAACAGACTCCATCGGATAACACATAAAACCAGACTACTGATCATAATCAATCGCAACCCGAACCTGCTGATCAGCGTATGCATGACGATAAACACCAGCACCTCAGCCACGACACCTAACGACCACAGCATACCTATTTCGCTTCGGCTGTAATTCAGTTCCTGCATCATCAAACTAAAAAAAGTGTAATACGGGCCATGAGAGAACTGGATCAGCATAGTTATCACAAAAAAAGCCATGACCTGAGGTTTTTTTATCACCTCTGTAAAACGCAGTGTTGGCGAACGCTCAACTTTTGCGGGCAAATTTGCAGCAGGGATGAGCAGTGAGTTAATCCAGATAAGCATCATCAGAATGAAAAGGATAGTGGGAATCCAGGCAACAGAAATACTATCTAAAGCACTGCCTAACAAAAGAACGGAAAGAATAAACCCAATGGATCCCCAAAGCCTTATACGACTGTATTTAGCCGATGCCTCACCCAGATAATTTAACGTCATTACTTCAAACTGCGGCAGCACTGCATTCCAGAAAAAACTGTAACCCAGCATAACTAAGCCGATTCCAAGCGCAGAGTCCTGCCAGAACATTGCGATAAAAACAATCCAGGTTAACAAAGCTCCCAAGCGGATGATTCGCAATCTTTGTCCGGTTTTATCTGCAATCCATCCCCATAATGACGGCGCAAATATTCTGGAAATATGCAGTGTTGCCATCAGCAAGCCAATGCTTTTTGCATCAAACGCTAATGATTTAAGATATAAAGACCAATAAGGAACCATTGCACCCAATAGTGCAAAATAAAAAAAATAGAAACCTGAAAGACGGATATACGGCAATACAATTAACCGGTAGCTGAATCTACATTGCGCCAAAATAGCGTCAATGTAACGATGATAAATTAAAGCAGAATAAGAATGAAGGGAAGCAGGAGGTTGGCTGACCCAATGGATCAGCCAAAGTAAACTTCTTACAACTGTGTTACAACTATTTTACAATTCTGTAACGCCGCCCATATAAGGCTGAAGCGCTTCAGGTACCATGATACGCCCATCGGCAGCCTGATAGTTTTCCAGCACAGCAACCAGCGTACGTCCGATCGCTAAACCAGAGCCATTCAGTGTATGTAACAACTCAGGCTTACCCGTTTCAGGGTTTCTCCAGCGGGCTTTCAAACGTCGTGCCTGAAAATCAGTCATATTCGAAACCGAGGAGATCTCACGGAATTTGTCCTGCCCGGGTAACCAGACTTCCAGATCATATGTTTTAGCCGCACCAAAGCCCAAATCACCGCCACAAAGTGCGACAACACGATAGGGTAAATTTAGTTTTTGCAGAATGACTTCTGCATGGCCGGTCATCATTTCCAGCGTTGCCCATGAGGTCGACGGCTCGACAATCTGCACCATTTCAACTTTTTCAAACTGGTGCTGACGAATCATACCGCGGGTATCTTTCCCGGATGCGCCCGCTTCTGAACGAAAACACGGTGTATGCGCCGTGAATTTAAGCGGTAGCTGCTCAGCGTCAACAATCTCATCACGTACAATATTGGTTACCGGCACTTCAGCGGTAGGGATCAGGTAATACTGACGATCACCAAACGGAACTTTAAACAGATCTTCGCCAAACTTTGGCAACTGCCCTGTTCCTTTCAGGCTGTCTTCATTAACCATATAAGGCACATAAGCTTCTGTATAACCGTGTTCTTCTGTCTGAACGTCCAGCATAAACTGAATCAGGGCCCGATGCATACGCGCCATTTTACCTGTCATCATGGCAAAACGTGAGCCGGTAATCTTAGCAGCCGTTTCAAAATCCAGACCACCATTTTGCTCGCCTAAAGCGACATGATCCAAAGGCTCAAAATCAAATTCCCGTGGCGTACCCCAACGGCGCACTTCCACATTATCATCTTCGCTTTCGCCTGCGGGAACAGAAGCATCGGGAAGATTGGGAACACCTAACAGGATATCATCCAGATCAGAGGCTATTTCATTTAGCTTTTGTTTTGCATCATTCAGCTGATCACCCAAATTCTGGACTTCTGCCAAAAGCGGCTGAATATCCTCACCCGAGGCTTTGGCTTTTCCGATCTGTTTTGAACGGGTATTTCGCTCATTTTGTAGATTTTCACTCAGAATCTGCGCCTCACGACGCAACGCTTCCAGCTCATTAAAACGAGCAACAGGAAAAACATACTTTTTCTTGGCAAGCTGTGCAGCGACAGCTTCAGGGTTCTCGCGAACAATTTTTATGTCTAACATGAGTTTTTAAACAACCTTATTTAAAACAGGCGGGTGATCCAGATCCCCGCTGACAAAGCAGCGATGCACATCAAAACGCTTAATAATACATAAATTAATGCGGACATTATATGTCCTTCCTGCAGCAACGCCACCGTCTCCAGAGAGAAAGAGGAGAAAGTTGTGAAGGCACCCAGAAATCCAACCATCAATAGTGGCCGCAATTCCGGCGAGAGACGTGCTTTTTCCATAATAAGTACAAATAAAACCCCCATCAGCAGCGAACCTAAAATATTGCATGTCAGGGTACCGACAGGAAGTCTATCCGCTTTATCATTGAGTATTCCCGCTAGCCAATAACGACTCGCTGCCCCCAATGCACCTCCTGTGGCGACCGCCAGGATAGTTTGCATACCTTACTCTTTATTCTGATAACGTTTAATTGGGCTTTGCTCATCCAACATTTTAAGCTGTTGAAGTTTAGCACTTATTTTCTGTTCAAGACCACGCTCACTGGGATGATAATAGTGTCTCGACGTGATCTCTTCAGGCATATACTTTTCGCCTGCCGCATAGGCATTCGGTTCATCATGTGCGTAGCGGTACTCTTCACCATAACCCAGATCTTTCATTAGCGACGTCGGTGCATTACGAAGGTGAACCGGTACCGCATAATCAGGATCGCTTCGAATATCGGCACGGCATTGATTAAACGCACTATAAACCGCGTTACTTTTAGGCGCGCTGGCACAATAGATGGCTGCCTGAGCAATGGCACGCTCACCTTCAGCAGGACCTACTCTCTCAAAGGCATCCCAGGCAGATAACGCAACCTGCATCGCACGTGGATCAGCGTTACCGATATCTTCCGAAGCAATGGCTACCAGTCTGCGCGCGATATAGAGAGGATCACAACCGCCTTCGAGCATGCGACAATACCAGTACAATGCACCATCAGGAGATGAGCCTCGTACAGACTTATGGAATGCTGAAATCATATCGTAAAATATATCTCCCTGCTTATCGTAGCGACGCCCGCTACTTTGCAAGACCTCTTTCAACGCTTCAGCAGGGACTCTCTCTACACCCTCCTCTGATACGGCCAGATCAACTGCTATTTCTAACAGGTTCAGTGCTCTACGTGCATCGCCATCAGCAGCCCGCGCCAGCTGTTCTAACGTACCTTCATCAAACACCAGCGGTTTATTAGCAAAACCTCTTTCAGAATCATGTAACGCCTGATGTATCACCTGTAGCGACTCTTCATCACTTAAATTACGTAACAGATATACACGTGCGCGCGAGAGCAAAGCATTATTCAATTCAAATGATGGATTTTCAGTGGTCGCACCAATAAACAAAAATGTGCCATCTTCAATATAAGGAAGAAAAGCATCCTGCTGTGACTTATTAAAGCGATGGACTTCATCAACGAATAAAATCACCTTGCACTGGCGGGACAAAGCCACATGCTTCGCTTCTTCGACCGCTGCACGGATCTCTTTCACGCCGGACAGAACAGCAGATAAGCTCATGAAGTGTGCATCACAGGTGTGAGCTATAATCTTCGCCAATGTCGTTTTGCCAACTCCCGGAGGCCCCCATAAGATCATGGAGTGCAAGGCCCCCTGTTCTATCGCCTGGCGTAAAGGTTTACCTGGCGCCAACAGATGAGACTGGCCTACATATTCGCTCAGACACCTGGGCCGCATCCTGGCAGCCAGAGGCTGATAGACAGGTTTAACATCATCAAACAGATCGCTCATCAGCGCTCATTACTCACGATGACATCCGTTCCGTTAGGGGGGGTAAATTTAAACAGAGAAGCATCCATAGGCTCATTAATGACAGAGTCTTTCAATAAAATCGTGGTCTGCTGCCCTAACACATCCTGTAACATAAGCTCAGACATAACCCCTTGTGTAAAAAACAGTCGGATACGCTGAAAACTGCTTTGCGTATCCTTGGGTAACAGTTCAAAAAGCTGCCGGCTCTCTTCATTGATCGGCAGATAAATTTCAAACTGTTCTGCTAATTCAGCAACATCACCATTGAGTATCAATGCTGCACCGTTAGTTTGTTTGGGATCTGCAGGTTTGCGTGTCGCCTGTTCCAGATCAGGATCATAAATCCAGACATACTCACCGTCACTGACGATAAGTTGAGGAAACGGGGTGGCCGTTTCCCAGCGGAACAAACCCGGGCGGGAAATTTTCATCGACCCTTTTAACACTTCAGCAGTAGCACCCTGATCTTTACGAGTGACCTGCTCAAAATCAGCACTAAAGCGGTCGTAGCCTTTAAGCACTTTTTTTAAAGACTCCGTTGGTGTTTCAGCCTGAGCCAGTAGCGGTACAAGAGCTAAACAAGCAATTGCACAGTATTTACCAATTTTTATCATCTTCACTCCCTTAATATCAGCCTCTGACCGGAGGCGGTGCCAATACTTCACGTAAACCATTAGAACCGGCTTCAGTTACCACACCTGCGGCCTCCATTGTTTCAATCATTCTGGCGGCGCGGTTATAGCCGATCTTCATCTTTCTTTGCACACTGGAGATGGAAGCCTTACGTGTCTCGGTGACAAAAGCAACGGCTTCATCGTAAAGAGGATCCTGTTCTTCATCGAACAAACCACCTGACGACCCACCCGCATCACTACCTGATTCATTTAAGACAGCATCAATATAGACAGGTTCGCCTATCAATTTCCAGGCTTCGACGACCCGATGCACTTCATCATCCCCGACAAAGGCACCATGAACACGATTTGGCACGCTGGTTCCTGCAGGCAGATACAGCATGTCACCGTTACCCAGGAGGTTTTCTGCACCGGACTGATCCAGAATCGTACGAGAATCGATCTTGGATGAAACCTGGAAGGCAATCCTGGTCGGCACGTTGGCCTTGATCAAACCGGTAATAACATCTACCGATGGTCTTTGAGTTGCCAGTATCAGATGGATACCTGCCGCACGGGCTTTCTGTGCAATTCGTGCAATCAGCTCCTCTACTTTCTTGCCAACAATCATCATCATGTCGGCAAACTCATCAATGATGACAACAATATAAGGTAAAGTTTCCAATGCGGGCGCAGGCGTGCCGAATGGCTCGCCATGTTCCTCCGCATTCCACAGAGGGTCCAGCAAAGGTTTTCCCTGCTGCTGCGCTGCTTTTACCTTGTCGTTGAAACCTCCAAGATTACGCACGCCCATTTTCGCCATTAACCGATAACGTCGTTCCATCTCACCAACACACCAGCGCAAACCACCTGCCGCTTCTTTCATATCGGTAATAACAGGTGTTAACAAATGCGGAATACCTTCGTAAATGGAAAGCTCCAGCATTTTAGGGTCAACCATCATCAAACGCACCTCTTCGGGTGTCGCTTTAAACAGCAGACTCAGAATCATTGCATTCACACCCACAGACTTACCAGAACCGGTAGTTCCTGCCACCAACAGATGCGGCATTTTACCCAGGTTAGCGACCACCGGATTTCCGGCGATATCATTACCAAGCGCCAGGGTTAATCGCGACGAGGCTTCCAGATAAGGTTTAGAGTTAAGTACTTCGCTGAGGCGTACCATCTGGCGACTGGCATTCGGTATTTCGATACCTACAACAGATTTTCCCGGAATAACCTCAACGACACGTACACTGGAGATAGCCAGCGAGCGTGCCAGATCTTTTGCCAGGTTAGTGATTTTACTGACTTTGACACCTGCCGCTGGCTGAATCTCAAAACGAGTAATAACTGGCCCGGGATTCACTTCAACAACTTCGGCGATAACACCAAAATCTTTCAGTTTGCTTTCCAGCAAACGCGACATATCTTCGAGCTCTTCTTCTGAATACCCATGATCAGTTTGTAACTCAGGCGGATCTAACAGATCGAGTGATGGAATTTTACGTAACGAGCGTACCGGACGACGCTCTTTATTCGATGAGTTTGCATCATGATCATCGTTCTGAATAGGTTGATGAGCTTCAGCCAGCGGTACAATTTTCAACTCTTTTTTAGGCAAACCGGAAGCGCTTGCAGCAACAGCCGGACCTGGCTGATGTTGTGACACTGTCCGTAACGGCACAACGTTATCAAGTGCATCGTCATCCTGCCAGGAGGGCTCAGCTCTTGCACCGGATTCCTTAACGCTTTGGTGAGCGCTGGCAACCTCGCTCACTAAAGGCGGTTTATCAGCGTTCTGCTGATTCACCGTTGCAGGCTGCCCTTTAAGCGACTTCAGCGCAGGTCCGAATGAGGCATCAGCCGCATCGCCAGCGGCTCCAATTGAGGCGCTGAAAGCAGGTTCCAAACGCGCTCGCATGCGTTCTTTTAAGGATGCTCTTACGCTCTCGTGATTTTCAGCGTGGTTATTCTTGTGATCATTCAGGCCACTTGATTTATCGGCGTTTTGCTTAGCAGAATTACTCTCCTTGGCTAAACCATCCTCATTATGTGCAAACAAAGCAGAAAGGTAACGATAGGCATTTAATACGCCTCCCCCTATGCGATTTTGAATAGCATCCCAGGAAAGCTCCATATAAAAGGTGCAACCAATCCCGGCAGCCGTAATAAGAAGTACCGTACTGCCGAGCAAGCTAAACCAGGAAACCATCCAATCCGACAGCGCCTGACCAACAATACCGCCGCTGGTAAAAGGGAAACCTAACGACTGATTAGACAGATGAATTGAAGCCAGCCCGCATAACGATGCCATCAATAGTAAGATGCCTGACGCTCGCAACATAACGAAAGGCAGGCCATCCAATAAAGATACCTCCCTTCTCAGCATAAAACGAAGCGCAGGTCCGATGATGATAAAGGGCAGAAACCAGGCGGTCACACCCAGAAAGGAAAACAGCAAATCTGTTATCCATGCACCAAAAATCCCCGTCCAATTACGCACGCCAGCATGATAGCCAAGATGCGACCAACCAGGGTCTTTTGGGTGATAACCGAGCATACCTAATAACATATAGGCACAGCTCATAATAATCAGAAACAAAACGCAGACTTTAAGTACACGCGCTAGCAGCTCAGAAAAAGCATGAGGGCTTGTAGGGAGCTTATTTTTCACTCACATTCCTTTTAATCTTAAGTACTTACTACGAAAATAAAAATCATAATTAAGAGTCACACATTGTAGCGCGACTTGATGAGAATCGAAGATTACGACATAGTGATCTTCAAAAAATTCAATTATAACGAACTACCGCCGCACTAATAACCGTCTATAGTTATATTCAGGGTTAACTCTGTAGTCATAATCAGAGCTGACTCTATAGTTATATTCAGCAGCCAAACCATCCACGAAAGACTCTCTGGGGTTAAAACATGGGTTTATCCAATCTATTTCAAAACAACTCACGTGTACTGACCTTTACAATAGCCGGCAGCCATTTTGGCATAGATGCCTGCAATATCCTCTCTTTTTCAGATGAATATAAACAGATTCAAGCGATCACAAATGAGCAATTCCCAAGCTTTCTTGGCTACCTGGATTACAGAGACACGCTGGTTAATGTGTATGATAGTGCGACATTACTGAATAGAAAGCGAAACCGGGATTATAAAAGCCAGTTAATTGCAGAAATTGATACCTATAAAAAGTCTCACACAGACTGGGTAAGCGCACTTGAGCAAGCCATCGTCACAACAGAGCGCTTTACCCTGCCTCGCGACCCTGATCAATGCACCTTCGGTAAATGGTTCGGTAGCTTTAAAACTGAGGACACCGATATATTAGCGCTAATGAGCAAGCTTGACGAACCTCATCGACTCATTCACCAGTTAGCAGACAACCTGATAGGACTTAGTGACAAAGGACAAGGAGAACGCGCCATACGCTTGCTGTCTATCGAAAAAGGTACGACGCTTAAAAAGCTTCTGCGAACACTTGAGCAGATACAGGAGATACTCAAACGAGATATACACCCGGTTATCATTCATCTGACAAAAGATGGAACAACCCCCTGTTTCTCATTGGTACTGGACGAAGTCGATGACATTATTGACTATAAAGCAGAAAATCTTGATACACAGATAACAGACACACTCCGACATGAACCACTCAAAGGTTATCTTCGCCACACTTCAGGAAAAAATTATATGATGCTGTGTATCGACAAATTATCGGAGCAGATCGTAAAAATAACTCCCCTTGAGGATTGTATTTCTTGAGCACTCCCCCCATCATCTTTTTATAAAACACAGACACGTTTAGTTTAAGGCAAGTATTCATGAGCGAAACACAGCACCACAAACTTCTTATTCTTGGTTCCGGACCTGCCGGATACACAGCGGCCATCTATGCAGCCCGCGCTAACCTCAATCCTGTTGTGATTACCGGCATGGAGGCTGGCGGCCAATTAACCACCACCACTGATGTTGATAACTGGCCGGGCGATGTTGAAGGCGTTCAGGGGCCTGAGCTGATGCAGAGGATGCAACAGCATGCTGAACGCTTTGATACAAAAGTTATTTTCGACCACATTCACACTGTCGATGTACAACATCGCCCATTCACGCTAACCGGCGACATGGGCGTGTACACCTGTGATGCGCTGATTATCTGCACAGGTGCATCAGCACAGTATCTGGGCCTTGAATCAGAGGAAGCCTTCAAAGGCAAAGGCGTTAGTGCCTGTGCCACATGCGACGGTTTCTTTTACCGCGGCCAGAAAGTAGCGGTTATCGGCGGGGGTAATACCGCAGTGGAAGAAGCGCTTTACCTGTCTAACATTGCAGCAGAAGTTACGCTGGTGCATCGTCGTGACTCGCTTCGCTCTGAAAAGATTCTTCAGGACAAGCTATTTGAGCGGGCTAAAAATGGCAATATCAACATTATCTGGAATCACCAGCTCGACGAAGTGCTCGGCGACAACTCCGGTGTAACCGGCTTGCGATTAAACAGCACTGACGGTAGCTCTACCCAGAATCTGGATGTGTCGGGCGTCTTTATTGCCATCGGACACACACCTAACACGAGCATTTTCGAAGGCCAGCTAGAGATGAAAAATGGCTATCTGAGAATCCAGTCCGGACTTGACGGAAAAGCCACCCAAACCAGCGTTGAAGGTGTTTTTGCAGCAGGCGATGTATGTGATCACGTCTACCGCCAGGCTGTCACCTCTGCCGGTTTTGGCTGCATGGCCGCTCTGGATGCTGAACGCTATTTAGATGATCTGGAAAAATAGTAAAAGCCGTTAACTGCCACAGACCAAAGGCGCTATAACTTATGAGCTATGCCTTATTAAGCACGCCTTTGGTCTTTTCTGAATACTCCTGATGATTCCCTGGCTGCACCCCACTCTCCTGGCCTTCCCTGACACCGCGACAGCATTGGATGAGCCTGATGGCCTTTTAGCCGCTGGCGGCGACCTCTCAACCCAGCGCTTATTAGAAGCTTACCGTCACGGAATTTTCCCGTGGTTTAGTGACGATGATCCTATCTTGTGGTGGAGCCCAAATCCACGCTGCGTACTTCTTCCTGATCAGGTTCATATATCACGCAGCATGCGCAAACATATCAATAAAGGCGATTACAGGGTTACATTCGATACCGCCTTTAACGAGGTAATACGCGCGTGCGCCAGCACCCGCGAAGCGACCACAGGCACCTGGATTTCAGTGGATATGCAAAAAGCCTATTGCGAACTCCACCAGCAGGGCCATGCCCATTCAGTTGAAGTCTGGGAAAACCAACAACTGATTGGCGGTTTATACGGCCTGGGTATTGGAAAGCTGTTTTTTGGTGAGTCGATGTTCAGCCGGCAGAAAAACGCTTCTAAAATTGCATTTATAGCGCTCTGCCAACAACTGGAAAAATGGGGCTACCCGCTGATTGATTGCCAGGTGCATAACAGCCATTTGGAAAGCCTGGGGGCCAGAAATATTCCCCGCAATGAATTTATAGATTACATTAGGCACTATATAGATTCAAAAACATCACATGACTGGCGCTTCGATAGTGAAAAAGTCATATTGAACAGTGAAAGCGGATGACTGAGTTAAAAGATTTACATTTTTTTGCTACGCCCGAACATAACTGTAGCTATATTCAAGGCTACAAAGCTAAGACTTTGTTCGTCGATCCGCATTCAAGTATCTCGGTCAACGCATTCAGCCAACTCTCCAACCTGGGATTCAGGCGTAGCGGAAAACATATTTACCGGCCGCACTGTGACAACTGCCAAGCCTGCATTTCAGTCAGAGTTCCTGTTAACCTGTTTAAACCCAATAAAACGCAGCGTCGGATTTTTAATAAAAACAAAGACCTTGTCGTTAAAAGAACGACACCTCACTACACTGACGAATACTTCCAACTTTACTCTGATTATATTTCGCAGCGCCATGCTGACGGTGATATGCACCCGCCGAATAAAGAACAATTCATCAATTTTTTAATCGAGGGAGATCAACCCTGTGATTTTCTCGAATTTTATCTGGATGAAAAACTAATCGCGGTGGCCGTTACTGATCAGTTAGTACAAGGTTTATCTGCTACCTATACATTTTACGACCCTGATCCTGTTTTTAACCAGCGAAGCTTGGGCACATATGCCATCCTCTGGCAGATAGAAGAGTGTCGCCGACTCAATCTTGAATACCTTTATATGGGCTACTGGGTACAATCCTGTCGTAAAATGAAGTACAAAATCGCCTATCGTCCGCTAGAATTTCTGATCGACGGACAATGGATTCTCATAAGATAGTAATTAAACGGCTAATACTCTTTGATATCCTTAGATAAATCAGGCAAAATACTGCGCTCTGATAATAGGACATTGTTCGAAATCAGCCTTTTCACAGGTAGGTAATGAATGGCTAAAGAAGATAGCATTGAAATGGAAGGTACCGTGGTTGACACGCTGCCAAACACCATGTTCCGCGTAGAGCTCGAGAATGGTCATGTAGTTACCGCTCATATCTCTGGCAAAATGCGCAAAAACTATATCCGTATTTTAACGGGTGACAAAGTAAAAGTTGAACTAACACCATACGATTTGACCAAAGGCCGCATCGTATATCGTGCCCGTTAGTACAATCGATCTGGCTTAACATTCTTTGGTTTAACACCAAAAGAAGTTAAATACCAGATCCTGAAAGTTCCCCAGTGGCAGCCTTAGGCTGCCACTGTTACATTCAGCGCTATTTAGGCTGCCACTGTTACATTCAGCGCTATTTCATTCTGATCATTCACCGATACCTGAACCTCCCCACCCTCTTCAGCTAACTCACCAAACAGAATCATTTCAGCCAGTGGTTTTTTCAATTTTTCCTGAATCAGACGCTTCATAGGGCGTGCGCCCATTTTTTCATCATAGCCATGCTCAGCAAGCCATGTTCGCGCATCATCATTGACGTGCAACACGACACGCTTATCGTCCAACTGTGCCTGCAACTCTGTCAGGAACTTATCGACAACACCAATAATGATATTTGGCGGCAATGATTTAAACTGAATAACCGCATCCAGACGATTACGAAACTCAGGAGAGAACAGACGCTTAATCGCCTCCATACCGTCCGTTGAGTGATCCTGATGTGAAAAACCGATAGAAGGACGACTCATAACATCAGCGCCTGCATTGGTAGTCATTACCAGAATCACATTCCTGAAATCAGCTTTACGGCCATTGTTATCCGTTAACGTTCCGTTATCCATCACCTGCAAAAGAATATTAAAAACTTCAGGATGGGCTTTCTCGATCTCATCCAGCAACAACACGCAGTGAGGTGATTTATTAACCGCTTCTGTCAACAAGCCGCCCTGGTCATAACCAACGTATCCGGGAGGTGCCCCAATCAAACGAGACACTGTATGGCGCTCCATATACTCTGACATATCAAAACGGATCAGCTCGATACCCAGAATCCTTGCCAACTGCATAGTGACTTCTGTTTTACCAACACCCGTTGGGCCTGAGAACAAAAAGTTACCGACCGGTTTATGTGGGTCATTCAAACCTGCACGAGACAAGCGAATAGCCGATGACAATGAAGAGATCGCTTCTTCCTGACCCAGAACCACCATTTTCAAATTTGAGTCCAGCTTCTGGAGCTGCTCTTTATCTGATACAGAGACGGTTTTAGGCGGAATGCGGGCAATTTTTGCCACCACAGCTTCGACTTCATGCACTCCGATAATCGGGCTGCGATCAGCCTCTTTCAGCAGACGCTGATAAGCACCGGCTTCATCGATTACATCAATCGCTTTATCCGGCATATGCTTATCGTTGATATAACGATCTGCCAGCTCAGATGCCGCTCTTAACGCTTCATCTGTGTATTCAATCTCATGGTGCTGCTCAAATCTCTTGCGCAAGCCACACAAAATTTCGTAAGTTTCCTGAACATTAGGCTCAAGCACATCAACTTTCTGGAAACGTCGTGCCAGCGCGCGATCTTTCTCAAAAATACTGCGGAATTCCTGGAAAGTAGTCGACCCGATACAGCGCAAATCACCCGAACTCAGCAGTGGCTTGAGCAGATTAGAGGCATCCATAGAGCCGCCGGAAGCAGCGCCGGCACCAATAATGGTATGGATCTCATCTATAAACAGAATCGCATGATCTTTAACTTTCACTTCATTGAGTAACGCTTTTAGGCGCTTCTCAAAATCACCACGGTATTTTGTTCCAGCCAGCAGCGCTCCCAGGTCAAGTGAATAAACAACACTGCCGATCATTACATCCGGGATCTGGTCTTCAACAATAAGTTTTGCCAACCCCTCTGCAATAGCTGTTTTTCCGACACCTGCCTCACCGACCAGTAATGGATTATTTTTACGCCGACGAGACAGAATCTGGATAACGCGTTCAACCTCACTACTGCGCCCAATGAGCGGATCGATCCGCCCTTCTGCTGCTTCCTGATTCAGGTTAACGGCATATTTACTCAGCGCACTGGGTTCGTTACTTTTCGATGTGCCATCCGACTCCAGCACACCGTCTCCCTCATGATCGTCCTGACCAACACGAGAGATACCATGCGACAGGTAGTTGACGACATCGACACGTTCAACGCCTTGCTGCTGCAACACATAAACAGCATGGCTCTCTTGCTCACTAAAGATAGCCACAACGACATTAGCGCCTGTTACTTCGCTCTTGCCTGAAGACTGGACATGAAAGACAGCACGCTGCAACACACGCTGAAATCCTAAGGTAGGCTGGGTCTCCATCGCCGGTATATTGTCCGGTAATAACGGCGTCGTTTCTTCTATAAATACACTAAGCGCTGTGCGCAAAGCATCTACGTCAGCACCACACGCTGCCAGCACTCTGTGAGCATCCCTGTTATCAAGCAGAGCCAACAACAAGTGCTCAACCGTCATAAATTCATGACGACTGTCTCTGGCGCCTTTAAAGGCCGCACTTAATGTTTCTTCCAGTTCACGATTCAACATAGCTATGTCTCCGCTAAACAGCTTCCACTTCAGATAATAAAGGATGCTTATTATCTCTAGAGTATTGATTCACTTGTGCCGCTTTAGTTTCAGCGACATCACGAGAAAATACACCACAATCACCTTTACCTTGCGTATGTACAGCCAACATCACCTGTGTTGCCTGCTCCTGGGTCATACTAAAAAATATCATTAACACCTCAACAACGAACTCCATGGGAGTGTAATCATCATTTAACAACACCACACGATACATAGGAGGCTTTTTAAGTTTGGGTGAAGCCTCTTGTGTGGCAATACTTCCGTCATCAGAAAAAGGCTCATTTCCCTCTTCCCCTTCCGACGAAAGTCGGGTCATTTTTAACTCTCTTTCGGCCTGCATGAACAATCTCTATAAAAATTACGGGTAAACTTAAGAACAATTAGCGTCATCAGATCACAATGTTATACTCGATTCAAACAGGGGCAGTAAACACACTATCCATTGTCCCTGAGTCAACCAGTCACACCTTCTATATAAAACATTGTAGCAGGTGTGAGCTTTGCAGTTCAGGCTTACTCTCTGCATGTAAGCCAGTAAATTAGTTAAAATGGGAGTTTGTAATGCAGACAGGGAAAGTAAAGTGGTTCAATAATGCAAAAGGCTTTGGCTTCATTGTAGCGGATGAAAACCATACTGAAGACCTCTTTGCTCACTACTCAGCCATACAAGTCGAGGGTTACAAGAGCCTCAAAGCAGGACAGCCTGTCAGCTTTGATACTACACCCGGCCCAAAAGGCACGCATGCGGTTAATATCACCCCTCTGCCTCAAGCTGAGGCATAACCGGCACCACAAAAACCAGCTATCACTAGCTGGTTTTTTTTATTTTCCTACATCCCCTTAATAATCGCACTCCCAAACTCTGACGACGATAACAAAGTGGCTCCTTCCATCAAACGCTCAAAATCGTAAGTCACTGTTTTCGCGCTGATTGCGGCATTCATCCCTTTTAACACCAAATCAGCTGACTCAACCCAGCCCATATGCCGCAACATCATTTCAGCCGACAAAATCAATGAACCAGGGTTCACCTTATCCTGGCCTGCATACTTCGGCGCTGTGCCATGAGTGGCTTCAAAAATAGCAATACTGTCAGACAAATTTGCCCCCGGCGCTATTCCGATTCCTCCGACCTCAGCGGCCAGCGCATCGGAGAGATAATCACCATTCAGATTTAGCGTAGCAATAACATCGTACTCCGCCGGACGCAGGAGTATCTGTTGCAGCATCGCATCCGCTATCACATCCTTAACGATAATATCTTTACCTGTCACAGGGTGCTTAAACACCATCCATGGACCGCCATGCAACAGTTCAGCGCCAAATTCCTCAGCCGCCAACTCGTAACCCCAGTCTTTAAACGCACCTTCCGTGAACTTCATGATATTGCCTTTATGTACCAGCGTCATTGAGTCACGGTTATTATCAATGCAGTATTGTAAAGCTTTACGCACCAGCCGCTGCGTACCCTCTTTTGACACGGGCTTCACACCAATACCACAATTTTCTTCAAAGCGAATTTTAGTGACACCCATCTCTTCTGTGAGAAATTTAATCACTTTTTTAGCTTCATCAGAGCCCGCTTTCCATTCAATACCCGCATAGATATCTTCTGAGTTCTCTCTGAAAATAACCATATCGACATCTTCTGGCTGCTTAACAGGGCTGGGGACCCCTTTGAACCACATCACAGGTCGCTGACATACATACAGATCCAACTCTTGGCGCAATGCTACGTTCAGGGAACGAATCCCTCCGCCAACAGGTGTGGTCAGCGGTCCCTTAATGCCAACAACAAACTCCTTAAATGCTTGCAGTGTTTCATCCGGCATCCAGGTATCCTGGTCATACACCTGAGTTGCTTTCTCACCGGCATAAACTTCCATCCAGGAGATTTTACGCGTACCGCCATACGCTTTTTCAATCGCAGCATCAATTACACTGATCATGGGCGGTGTAACATCGACACCAATACCATCACCGGTAATAAATGGAATAATAGGGTTGTCAGGCACATTTAGTGAGAAATCGGCATTCACTGTGATCTTCTCGCCTTTTGCCGGAATCATAATATTGCTGTAACTCATCGCTCTACTCCAATCAAAACCATTAAATAGATTCGTAGAAATAAGCATCGACAGGCATAATTAACAAAACCTGCAGAACGAACATATTGCCATACCTTACTCATACTACAGAAATAGGATCCATGTCTAATATCTTAATCATTAACAAACCCTTCCAGGTACTTACACAATTCACCGACCAAGATGGCCGCAAAACACTGGCCGACTATATTCAAAAACCTGGATTCTATGCTGCAGGCAGGCTCGATTATGATTCAGAAGGCTTATTGATACTGACGGACGACGGTTCACTGCAGCACACACTGGCACACCCAAAGTTCAAAATGGAAAAGACCTACTGGGCTCAGGTAGAAGGCAAGGTAACCGAGGATGCTCTTGAACAGTTGCGCAATGGCGTTACCCTTAAAGATGGTAAAACACGCCCCGCAAAAGCTGCGTTAATTGCCGAGCCTGACATATGGCAGCGAAACCCGCCCATACGCGAGCGAAAGGAGATTCCGACCAGCTGGATTGAACTCAAAATAACCGAAGGAAAAAACCGCCAGGTACGACGCATGACAGCGGCCGTCGGCTTCCCGACATTGCGTCTGATTCGCTATGCAATAGGCAAATGGACGCTGGGCGCGTTGCAGCCCGGAGAGTACCGGGAAGAAGTTGTCGATATTCAACCCATCGCTAAAACAGCTAAGCGACAAAACTCTTCAGACGCTTCATCCACCAATTCATCAGCCACTGCCGCTAATACAAGAAGAAGAGCCACGCATTCTAAAACTAAACCCAGAAGTCGCTAAACACACCCTGATACAGCGTATCACTGCAACCCGCTCATCCATAAAGTAACACTCACCAGTGAAACAACCGTTGAGACCACAACAATTTGTGATGTTTCTTTTTCAAAAACATCGTATTTCAAAGCAACCACATGCGCTAACGCTCCGGTTGGAAGCGCCGTCAATAACACAGTCGTTACCATCCAGATAGGATCATTGATATCCAGCAACAAAAACGCGCTTAATGTCAGCGCCGGATGCAGACACAACTTTACAAATACCATCCAGCCGAGTTCTGCCAAATCAATGCTTGTTTTTGCAAACTGTAAACTCGCCCCAAGACAAAACAAAGCAACCGGTACGGCCGCTGGCGAGAGCATCATTAATAAGGTGTCGATCGCTTCAGGCATGTGAATCTGATTAGCTGAAACGAACAGCCCTGAGATTGTCGAGAGAAAAATCGGATTACGCAGTAGCGAGCGGTCCAAAATAGACAAAATGGGTTTTAATCCGATCTCCTTCTGGCGAATCGCTTCAATAAAAATCTGAGCACCCCCAATCAGAACTACATTCCCTACCAAAATAATACTCACCGTTGCCGCATACGCCTCCTCTCCAAAAATAGCAAAGGTCAGCGGAATACCCATGTAGGCATAATTTGAAAAGGTCCCGTTTAAGGCGCGTAGCACTCGCTGCTCGGCATGCCTGGCATTAAACACGCTGCGACTGACAACCAACACAACAATAGCGGTGAGTATCACGCCTATAAAAAAAGCAGCCAAGGCAGGAGCATTGATGAGATTGTCGATTGGCGCCTTACTGGCAGCATTAAACAGTAGTGCGGGAACGGCCAGATAATAAACAAACTGATTAAGACCCGGCAGCATTTTTACATCAAAGACACTTCGTTTTGCCAGATATCCCAGCGCGATCATTAAAAAAAGCGGCAATATTGACTGAAAACTCAACAACATACTGTTATTTCCACTTCTGCGCAGGCGCTTGATAATTGATTAAAAGCTCAAGCAGCTGTTCAGAGTCTGCACTCACCTGCATCATCTGTGCATATTCCGGGCGCATAAACTCCTGATGAACTACCGTATCTATGAAGCCTAATAACTGATCATAATAACCATTAATATTCAAGAAACCGCACGCCTTGTAATGATAACCAAGCTGCCCCCATGTCCAGATTTCAAAAATCTCTTCCAGCGTTCCTATTCCACCAGGCATCGCAATAAAAGCATCTGCCAGCTCTGCCATTTTTGCTTTTCGTTCATGCATGTCAGCAACAATAAATAGCTCAGTCACGCCGCTGTGCTGAATCTCTTTATCTGTTAGTGTAGCCGGCATAACACCATAAACCTTGCCACCCGCCTCAAGCACACTATCAGCAATCACACCCATCAAACCGGTCTTACCACCGCCATATACCAGTTCATGCCCTTCCTGTACTAACAACTGCCCCAACTGCCGGGCTTTTTCTGCAAATATTGGATTCACACCACGCCCAGACCCGCAAAAAACTGCTATTTTCATTCCTGATTCGCTTCTTTAATGTAACAATGGGATCAGCTTACCAAAATTTTCTATGCAGAGTAGGCACAGATTGTTGCCTATTTTCATGAGGTTACCATGCTAAAATCTTTTGCTGCTTTCACCCTCCTCACCAGCACTCTTATTTTAAGCGGATGTTCTGACAATGAAGTTGGCAACGTCAGCCTGGGTATATTCACCACAAAAGACATCAAACTTGTAATCGTCAAAGACCCTGAAGTGCCAGGAGTCAGTTGTCATATTGCACATGTCGAGGCCAATCTTGATTTTGCGGATCCTTCCGATATGTCAATTGCCTGCCGGCAAACCGGCCCGATCACCCTTGCTATGATCGCTGCTATCGATAAAAGCAAAGATGGCGAAGTGGTTTTTAAAACATCCAAAAGTATTCTTTTCAAAAGCCTGAAAGTCCGACGCATCTATGATGCGGAGAATAAAACGCTTATCTATGTCAGTTACTCAACCAAAGAGATAGAAGGAAGCCACAAGCACTCGATATCGACCGTGCCCTTGTGGGGCAATTCAGTGTGGAACGAGGTAGATCAATTAGCGACGCAATAACAGTAAGAAAACAATACGGGTGCTTTACTCAAAAGTTGTTAAGAGAACATCCACTAAGCCCTTCGCAGCAGCAGATAATGGATAACGCCGTCGGGTTATAATCCCTACCTGGCGACTAATCACCGGCGCTTCTAAAGGCCGGCACACAGCACCCAATTCAGTCATCTGCCCTAAACACAGCGAAGGCACCACACTCACACCCAAACCTGTAGCAACCATCCTACCGATGGTAGCCAATTGGTGTGTTTCGAACTGAGGTACAATTGTCATGCCTTGTTTTTCAAGCATTTGATCAACAAGTAGACGAATATTGGAAGGCCGCTGCAAAATAATAAAGTCATCTTGCAACAAAGATTCCCACTGAACTATAGTTTGACCCAGCAAGGCATGCTTTTGAGGAAGCACGGCAATAAACCGATCATCGAACAGCGAGTGAAACAATAGATCCTCAGTATCACCAGGATCAAAAGACACACCCACCTCTACTCGTCCATCGCGCACCATATCAACTACATCTTCGGCGATGACATCATGTACCGTCATATTAATATGAGGATATTTATCTCTGAAATTACGGATCGCCGTCGGCAATTGATTCGAAGCGAAAGATGGCATGCTAGCGATTGCTACCTTGCCACGAAACAGTGAAAAACGACTATGCATTTCATCACACGCTTCATCCAGATCTGCCAGCAAACGCTGAGCCCGGGGATAGAAAGCTTCACCTTCCGGCGTCAGCGACAAAGTTCTTGTCGTACGCGATAACAACGGACCTCCTAAGCCCTCTTCCAGATTTTTAATAGCCACACTTAATGCGGGCTGCGAAAGATGTACTAACGCACACGCCTCAGTAAAGCTACGCGTCTTAACAACGGCAACGAAAGCACGTAATTGCTTAATAGATATATTCATTTAATAAATTTATTAATTCTTCTATTAATTTCATTGGATAAATATAAAAGAGTATAAGACACTTAACAAACTATAAAACCGTCTCATTTCAGTTCTGCACGAGACGGGCCGAATAACAATAAGCTACAAGGCATGGAGATATTTAATGTCGGGTTTTGATAAAGTAGTACATAGCTACGAAGAAGCGATGGCTGGTCTTGAAGATGGTATGACAGTAATCGCCGGCGGTTTCGGTCTTTGCGGTATTCCTGAAAACCTTATTGCTCAAATGAAAAAAATGGGCACTAAAGATTTAACGATTGTTTCCAACAACTGCGGTGTTGACGGTTTTGGTCTCGGCATCTTGCTGGAAGATCGTCAGGTTAAAAAAATGGTCTCTTCATACGTCGGTGAAAATGCGCTGTTTATGGAGCAATTACTCGCCGGTGAACTGGAAGTAGAATTAACACCTCAAGGCACACTCGCTGAAAAAATGCGCGCCGGTGGTGCAGGTATCCCTGCATTCTTCACCGCGACGGGTTACGGCACACCGGTAGCAGAAGGCAAAGAAGTACGCGAATTCAATGGCCGCAACTACATAATGGAAGAGTCCGTAACCGGTGATTTCGCTATTGTTAAAGGCTGGAAAGCAGACAGATACGGCAACGTCATCTATCGTCACACAGCACAGAACTTCAACCCAATGGCAGCTACTGCAGGTAAAATCACAGTAGTAGAAGTGGAAGAGATAGTGGAGCCGGGCGAATTAGACCCTTCACATATCCACACGCCGGGAATCTATGTTGATCGCCTGATTCTGGGTACTTTTGAAAAACGTATCGAACAACGCACAGTCCGTAAGTAAGGGGTTATTAAGATGGCACTAACACGTGAACAAATCGCAATCCGTGTAGCCCGTGAACTGCAGGACGGCTACTACGTAAATTTAGGTATCGGCATCCCAACACTGGTCGCGAACTATGTTCCGGAAGGAATGGAAGTTATGCTGCAGTCAGAGAATGGACTGCTCGGTATGGGACCATTTCCGACTGAAGATCAAATCGACGCCGATATGATCAATGCCGGCAAACAAACAGTAACGGCCGCCACGGGCGCATCTATCTTCTCGTCCGCCGAATCATTTGCCATGATCCGTGGTGGTCATGTTGACCTTACTGTTTT
>NZ_JBFIIH010000017.1:0-40961 GCF_041601355.1 Neptunomonas sp. | reverse complement strand
GAACCACCTGATCCCATCCCGAACTCAGCAGTGAAACGTTTTAGCGCCGATGGTAGTGTGGGGTTTCCCCATGTGAGAGTAGGTCATTGCCAAGCACCTAATAGAGAAACCCCGATCACGCTGTGATCGGGGTTTTTTTATGCCTGTGAAAAATATAAAGTCGCTAATAAATGATATAGGTATGCCCTAGCCTTTGTTGCAGTGTCTGTGATGTCTGAAAAAATAGGTTTTGTAATGATCAGCGATTCTAGGTGGATGGAGCGTGGACAGAGATGCATGGATCGTCTAAAATACCGCCGTTTACCTGTAGTTTAAAGGTAGCACTAATAATTCCGGTTTTAAAACGAGGTTGTTCCTCGTTTTTTTTCAGGTGTCGTATAGTTATCTGTTCATTCGCAGCACACGCGGGGAGGTTCAATTGACAAGACCAGCCATTCTGGCCCTTGAAGACGGTAGTATTTTCAGGGGTATTGCTATTGGCGCGGACGGTCAATCTAGCGGTGAAGTTGTATTCAACACATCCATGACCGGTTATCAAGAAATTCTGACAGATCCCTCCTATTGCAGACAAATCGTAACATTAACTTATCCTCATGTAGGCAATACTGGAACAAACGATGAGGATGAAGAGTCAGTTGGCACTTGGGTGTCTGGCTTGGTTATTCGCGATTTACCTCTGATGGCAAGCAATTTTAGAAATCAACGTTCTTTAGATCAATATTTGAAAGACCATAATATTGTAGGCATTGCGGATATAGATACCCGTCGCTTGACGCGTATTCTCCGTGAAAAAGGCTGCCTTAATGGCTGCATAATGGCTGGCGATGTTAACGAACAAGATGCGCTTGCCCAGGCAAAATCGTTCCCTGGTCTGAAAGGTATGGATCTTGCCAAAGAAGTGAGTGTGTCTGAAGCATATGAGTGGAACTCTTCAACATGGAAGCTAGGTGTCGGTCATTTGGAGCGTAACCCAAGTGAGCAGCCTTTTCATGTAGTCGCCTATGATTTTGGTGTCAAACGTAATATTTTGCGGATGTTAGTGGAGAGAGGTTGTCGGGTAACAGTAGTGCCAGCACAGACCACCGCCACTGCTGTATTAGATATGGCGCCTGATGGAGTCTTCCTGTCAAACGGGCCGGGTGATCCAGAGCCATGTGATTATGCCATTGCTGCAATCCAGGCTATTTGCGAAACTACCGTACCTGTTTTTGGTATTTGTCTGGGGCATCAGCTATTAGCTCTCGCGTCAGGAGCCAAAACTGTAAAAATGAAGTTTGGTCATCATGGTGCCAACCATCCAGTTCAAGACTTAGAGACTAAGCAGGTAATGATTACCAGCCAAAATCATGGTTTTTCTGTTGATGAAAGCAGTTTGCCAAGCACGATTCGGGCAACTCATAAGTCTTTGTTTGATCACTCTTTACAAGGTATCGAGCGTACAGATCGATCTGCGTTCAGCTTCCAGGGGCATCCCGAAGCGAGCCCGGGGCCTCGCGATGTAGCGCCTCTGTTCGATCGCTTTATTAAAGAGATGAGAATTCGTAAATACGCCTGATTAAAAACACTGATCAGTTAAGTAAATAGATTCGACCGGTTTAAACAATGCCAAAACGCACAGATATTAAAAGCATACTGATTTTAGGCGCGGGCCCGATCATTATTGGTCAGGCGTGTGAATTCGATTACTCGGGTGCGCAGGCGTGTAAAGCGCTGCGTGAAGAGGGCTACAGAGTCATTCTGGTTAACTCGAACCCTGCTACTATCATGACAGATCCAGCGATGGCTGACGCCACCTACATCGAACCAGTAACGTGGAAAACCGTTGCGAAAATCATTGAAAAAGAACGGCCAGATGCGTTGTTACCGACCATGGGTGGGCAAACCGCATTGAACTGTGCTCTTGATTTGGAGCGAGAAGGTGTTCTTGCTGAATTTGGCGTAGAGATGATTGGTGCTAATGCCGATACCATCGATAAGGCTGAAGATCGTTCCCGCTTTGATAAAGCAATGAAGAAAATTGGTCTTGAGTGCCCGCGTGCAGCAATTGCGCATAGTATCGAAGAGGCTCAGCAGGTTCAGGCCCAGTTAGGCTTTCCCTGCATTATCCGTCCATCGTTTACGATGGGTGGTAGCGGTGGTGGTATTGCGTATAACACGGAAGAGTTTATAGAGATTTGTGAGCGTGGACTGGATCTTTCACCGACTAATGAGCTCTTGATAGATGAGTCTTTGATTGGTTGGAAAGAATACGAAATGGAAGTTGTTCGTGATAAAAACGATAACTGTATTATCGTTTGTGCTATCGAGAACTTTGATGCCATGGGCGTTCATACCGGAGATTCTATTACCGTAGCTCCTGCGCAGACGTTGACGGATAAAGAATATCAAATAATGCGGGATGCATCGTTAGCTGTGTTGCGTGAAATCGGTGTAGAAACTGGCGGATCCAACGTGCAGTTTGGTGTAAATCCTGCCGATGGTCGCATGGTTGTTATTGAGATGAACCCGCGCGTATCTCGTTCATCAGCACTGGCCTCTAAAGCTACTGGGTTTCCCATTGCTAAAGTGGCTGCGAAGCTGGCGATCGGTTACACACTTGACGAATTGCAAAATGACATTACCGGCGGCGCTACACCTGCCTCATTTGAACCGTCAATCGATTACGTTGTTACTAAAATTCCTCGCTTTACCTTTGAAAAATTCCCGCAAGCGAATGACCGTCTGACTACTCAGATGAAGTCGGTTGGTGAAGTTATGGCGATTGGACGAACGCAGCAAGAGTCATTGCAAAAAGCTTTACGTGGTTTGGAAGTCGGCGCTACCGGGTTTGATCCGATCGTTGATTTGAACAGTGAAGATGCGCGCTCCGATATTGTACGTGAGATGAAGCAACCAGGTGCTGAGCGTATCTGGTATGTGGGCGATGCTTTTCGACTCGGCATGAGCGTTGACGAGCTGTATGCAATTTCGGGTATAGATCCGTGGTTCCTGACGCAGATCGAAGACTTAATTCTTGATGAGAAACGTGTTGCTAATATGACCTTGTCGCAGTTAGATGCAGATAAGGTATATCGTTTGAAGCGCAAGGGCTTTTCAGATGCGCGTTTGGCTACCTTGCTGGGCGTGAGTGAGAAACAGTTCCGCAAGCATCGTCATGGCTTGAATATCCGTCCTGTGTACAAGCGTGTTGATACTTGTGCCGCTGAGTTTGCTACAGATACGGCTTATATGTACTCAACCTATGAAGAAGAGTGTGAAGCAGCCCCGTCTGATCGTGAAAAAATCATGGTTATTGGTGGCGGCCCTAACCGGATAGGCCAGGGCATCGAGTTTGATTACTGCTGTGTGCATGCCGCGTTGGCTGCCCGCGAAGCGGGTTTTGAAACCATTATGGTGAACTGTAACCCAGAAACTGTCTCAACAGATTACGACACATCTGATCGTTTGTATTTTGAGTCAATTACACTCGAAGATGTGTTGGAAATAGTGCACGTCGAAAAGCCAAAAGGCGTGATTGTCCAGTTTGGCGGTCAAACACCATTAAAACTGGCAGTAGCATTGGAACAGGCTGGTGTGCCGATTATCGGGACATCACCTGAATCTATTGACCGTGCAGAAGATCGTGAACAGTTTCAACAAATGTTGCAGCGCCTGGGTTTAAAACAGCCTGAGAACGCTACCGTACGTTCTCTTGAGCAGGCGGTTATTGCTGCAGAGAAAATTGGTTACCCGTTAGTTGTTCGTCCTTCTTATGTTTTGGGCGGCCGGGCGATGGAAATTGTTTATAGCGAAACCGAATTGCGTCGTTATATGAAGGAAGCAGTGCAAGTCTCTAATGAAGCACCTGTGTTGTTAGACCACTTCCTGAATGCTGCTATTGAAATTGATATTGATGCAGTGAGTGATGGTGAAACCGTCGTGATTGGCGCTATTATGCAGCATATTGAACAAGCGGGTGTTCACTCTGGTGACTCTGCATGCTCATTTCCTCCATACAATCTGCCCGTTGATGTACAAGATGAGATGCGCGAGCAAGTCAAAAAGATGGCGCTTGAATTAGGTGTCGTTGGTTTGATGAATACGCAGCTTGCTTACCAGGACGGTGAGATCTATGTGATTGAGGTCAATCCACGTGCCTCAAGAACCGTGCCGTTCGTCTCTAAATGTATCGGTGTTTCATTGGCCAAGGTTGCCGCGCTGGCCATGATCGGTAAGAAGCTGGCTGAGATAGGCTTTACAGAAGAAATAATTCCGGCGTATTTTCATGTAAAAGAAGCGGTCTTCCCGTTTAATAAATTCCAGGGTGTTGATCCTATCCTTTCTCCGGAGATGAAATCTACGGGCGAAGTCATGGGCACGGGTGAAACCTTTGGTGAAGCCTTTATGAAGGCAACCATTGGTGCGGGTGAGAAAATGCCGCAACCAGGTAAAGCGTTTATTTCGGTTCGTAATGTTGATAAGGAAGGCTCGGTATCGGTCGCTAAATCATTGATAGAACTTGGTTTTTCCTTGGTTGCTACGGGTGGGACTGCCGCTTTCTTGAAAGAGCATGGATTAACCGTTTCGGTTGTGAATAAAGTGACCGAGGGGCGGCCAAACATTATTGACATGATTAAAAATGACGAAATTGTTTATGTTGTAAACACGACTGAAGGTCGCAAGGCCACGGCAGATTCGGCAGAAATTCGTCGTAGTGCACTGCAGCATAAAGTTCCTTATACCACTACGCTTGCCGGCGCAGAAGCCATAACTATGGCGCTCGAATACGGTGAAGAAAAAGTGGTTCGTCGTTTACAGGATTTACATTGAGGAGTAATAAATGAGTCGTGTTCCTATGACGGTTTCTGGCGAAAAAGCACTTCGTGAAGAGCTGGTTCGTCTTAAAACTGCTGATCGTCCTCGTATTATTCAGGCCATTGCTGAGGCGCGTGAGCATGGTGATCTAAAAGAAAATGCTGAATATCATGCGGCCCGAGAAGAGCAGGGTTTTACTGAAGGACGTATTCAGGAACTTGAAGGCAAGCTGTCTCAGTCTCAGGTGATTGATGTGACTATTATTCCGCGTTCTGGGAAAGTGATTTTTGGAACGACTGTCATCATTATTAACTGTGAGACTGATGAGAGTGTGCGTTACCAGATCGTTGGTGATGATGAGGCTGATATTAAAATCGGGAAATTATCTGTCAACTCACCTATCGCCCGTGGGTTGATAGGTAAGTCAGAAGGTGATATTGCTGGTATACAGACGCCGAAAGGTATCGTTGAGTACGAAATAGAAGAGGTGTTGCACCTGTAAAAAAGAGCCGCCTTCCTGGCGGCTTTTTTTAACGAAGCAAATTGGAAAGCTTGGGATTGGGTTGCAGAGCCGGGCGGTAGATTAAAGCTATATTGCCAATCTCCTGAATTATGGTGGCTTCAACGATTGTGCAAAGCTCTTTAATCAATTGCTTTTTCACATCTCTGTCACCTACTACGAACTTCACTTTAATGAGTTCGTGGTCTTCAAGTGCTCGGTCAACCTCCAATTGAATGTTTTCTGTCATCCCTTTGCCAGCGATGGTCACAATTGGATTTAAGCTGTGTCCGATTGTGCGGTAGTGTTTCTTTTGATCGGGTGTCAGGCTCATACTAAAATAGACATCTCATTTGGGGTGGCGGCGCCACATTGTAAAAAGCTTATTCTACCTGAGACAAGCTCAGCGTAAAACTACAGAGAAAAATTAGTGTCAAGATCAAAAACTAGTAAAGCGTGGTTAAAGGAACATTTTGACGATCATTACGTCAAAAAGGCTAAGGAGAGTGGTTATCGCTCCAGAGCCAGTTTCAAACTACTGGAGCTTCAGGAGAAAGATCACTTGATGAAAAAAGGCATGACGGTGGTTGATCTTGGCGCGGCTCCTGGTGGTTGGTCACAAATCGCGGCTGAATTAGTCGGTGATACCGGACGGGTAGTAGCATCAGATATTCTTCCGATGGATTCCTTGGCCGGTGTTGAGTTTGTTCAGGGGGACTTTACTGAAGAGTCGGTTTTGAATGAAATCCTTGCAGTGATGGATGGTAAGCTTGCTGACCTTGTAATTTCTGATATGGCCCCCAATATGAGTGGTATGAACTCTATTGATCAACCTGCAGCTATGTATTTAGTTGAATTGGCGTTGGAGATGGCAAAAGATGTTCTGAAACCAAAAGGCAATTTTGTTGCCAAAGTGTTTCAGGGTGAAGGGTTCGACCAGTATTTGATGGATGTGCGTGCACACTTCGATAGGGTTGTCACACGTAAACCTGATTCTTCCCGTGCCAGGTCTCGTGAAGTTTATATAATCGGACTGGGTTTTAAATGAGTTTTATTAGTCAAAGTAGCTAAATTGATGTAGTTTAGCCGATGCTTTGTGATGTATTAAATTGAGGGTTGTCTTTTGAACGATATGGCAAAAAATCTGGTTCTGTGGCTGGTTATTGCGGCGGTCTTGCTGACAGTCTTCAATAATTTCAATGCTGAAACTGATCCGGGTCGGTTAAGTTATTCGGATTTTGTGACGGAAGTTCAGTCTGATCGGGTGGCTAAAGTAGTGATCGATGGTTATACCATCTATGGCCAGCGCAGCAACGGTGAGCGATTCCAAACTATTCGTCCTGCATTGCAAGACCCAAAGTTGGTTGATGATCTGCTTTCTCATAAAGTGGTAATTGAAGGTAAGCAGCCTGAACAGCAAAGTATCTGGACACAGCTGTTAGTTGCCTCGTTCCCGATATTGGTCATTATCGCTATTTTTATGTTTTTCATGCGACAGATGCAAGGCGGCGGCGGTAAAGGCGGCCCTATGTCTTTTGGCAAGTCCAAAGCACGGATGATGAGTGAGGATCAGATTAAGACAACCTTTGACGATGTTGCGGGTGTCGAAGAAGCCAAAGAGGAGGTTGCAGAGCTGGTCGAGTATCTGCGTGATCCCGGCAAGTTCCAGCGCCTAGGTGGACACATACCGCGTGGGGTCTTGATGGCGGGTAGCCCGGGAACTGGTAAAACGCTGTTAGCTAAAGCCATTGCCGGCGAAGCTAAGGTGCCATTTTTCTCTATATCCGGTTCTGATTTTGTAGAAATGTTTGTTGGTGTCGGGGCATCACGTGTTCGTGACATGTTTGAGCAAGCGAAGAAACATGCGCCTTGTATTATTTTTATCGATGAGATCGACGCTGTCGGCCGTAGTCGTGGTGTAGGTATGGGCGGCGGAAATGACGAGCGTGAGCAAACCCTGAACCAGCTATTGGTTGAGATGGATGGTTTCGAAGGGACTGAAGGGGTTATTGTTATTGCCGCCACTAACCGCCCGGATGTGTTGGATCCTGCGCTGTTGCGCCCAGGTCGTTTTGACCGTCAGGTGCATGTCAGCTTGCCAGATATTCGTGGTCGTGAGCAGATTCTTAAAGTGCATATGCGTAAAGTGCCGACGGGTGATGATGTTAAGCCAGAGCTGATTGCTCGTGGAACCCCTGGCTTCTCGGGTGCTGATCTTGCGAACCTGGTCAATGAGGCGGCACTGTTTGCTGCACGTGATAGTAGACGCACGGTCGGAATGGAGCAGTTTGAAAAAGCTAAAGATAAAATCATGATGGGCGCTGAGCGCAAATCGATGGTGATGTCTTACAAAGAGCGTTTAAATACCGCTTACCATGAGTCAGGTCATGCCATTGTAGGGCGATTGATGCCTGAGCATGACCCTGTTTATAAAGTATCTATTATCCCTCGTGGTCGCGCATTAGGCGTCACCATGTTTCTTCCTGAGGAAGATCGTTACAGTCACAGCAGGTCGACCATTATATCTAATATATGTTCGCTCTATGGCGGGCGTATTGCCGAAGAGATGACATTGGGCAAAGACGGAGTTACTACCGGCGCATCTAATGATATTCAGCGTGCAACCTCGATGGCTCGTAATATGGTGACTAAATGGGGTCTGTCAGAAGAGCTTGGCCCGTTGCTGTATGATGATGAGGGTGATGACCCGTTTGGTCGTGGCTATGGTCAGGGTGCTAAGCCATTGGCAGAAGAAACGCAACGTCGTATTGATGCTGAAGTGCGTAAAATTATTGATGAGTGTTATCAGAAAGCAACTACTCTGCTTGAGGCTAATCGCGATATTCTGGAAAACATGACTCAGGCGTTAATGAAATATGAAACTATCAATAGTGACCAGATTGGTGAGTTGATGGCGCGCGATGAAGTTTCGCCGCCTGAAGGTTGGGTGGATGTTAATGATTCTCCGGTCTCAGGGGATGATTCGACGGATGGTAACGCCGATGACACTGAGCCGCGTAAGCCGTCTGACAAGGACGGCCCGGAAGCAGCGGATGAAGATGGTAAAACCGTTTAAGTAACAGTGAGTTGAAAAAACCGGATGTGTATTACATCCGGTTTTTTTATATGCAGGCGAAAATTATGACTATTCTACAGTGTGGGTCAAGAGCGCTGGATCTTGAGCGAGTTCAGGTCATGGGTATATTGAATGCCACACCTGATTCCTTCTCTGATGGGGGTAAGCACTTCAGGCACCATCAGCTATCCGTTGAAAGTGCATTGGCGCGCGCTGCCGTTATGCTGAAAGAAGGTGCGTCCATTATTGATATTGGTGGAGAGTCAACGCGTCCGGGGGCAGTCAGGGTTTCTCTGCAGGAGGAGCTTGATCGCGTGTTGCCGGTTGTTGAGGCGATAGCTAAAGAGTTGGATGTCGTTATATCAGTCGACACCAGCCAGCCGGAGCTGATCTCTGAGGCGGCCAGTTTAGGTGCCGGCATGATCAATGATGTGCGGGCGCTTTGCTTGCCTGGAGCATTGCACGCCGCTGCTGAGTCTCAATTGCCCATTTGTCTTATGCATATGAAAGGCACACCACAAGATATGCAGAATGCACCTGCCTATAATAATATCATCGATGAGGTGATTGCGTTTTTTGATACGCGGATAAAAGCCTGTGCTGAGGTGGGTATCTCTGCAGAGCGTTTAATACTGGATCCTGGTTTTGGATTTGCCAAGACCCTGGAGCATAATTTGTTTTTGTTAAATCGGTTGGAGCAGCTTGATCGTTTGGGCTATCCACTTTTAACAGGGACTTCACGAAAAAGTATGATTGCCGGGGTGTTAGATCGCGAGGTAGATAAGCGCTTATCAGGCAGTCTGGCAACGGTGGCTATCGCGGTCATGAAGGGGGCGAAGATTGTTCGCGTTCATGACGTGTCGGAGTCGGTAGATGTTGTGCGTATGACTGAAGCAGTTATGCGTGAAAGTGGAGAAAGTGATGAGTAAAAGGTATTTTGGTACGGACGGTATTCGTGGACGAGTTGGGCAGTTTCCAATCACTCCGGATTTTATGCTCAAGTTGGGTTGGGCTGCTGGTAAAGTATTCGCCCGTGGTGGCCGGAGTAAAATTCTGATAGGTAAAGATACACGAATTTCCGGCTATATGTTTGAGTCTGCTTTAGAGGCAGGCCTGTCAGCAGCGGGTGTTGATGTATTACTCACCGGCCCTATGCCAACCCCTGCCATCGCTTATTTAACGCGTACATTTCAAGCCAACGCCGGTATTGTGATTTCTGCATCGCATAATGCTTACGGTGATAACGGGATTAAATTCTTCTCCGCGGAAGGTACAAAGCTCCCTGATGAAATAGAGCATGCCATAGAAGCGCAGATGGACTTGGTGATGACAACGGTTGATTCGGCAAGTCTGGGTAAAGCTCGTCGGGTTGAAGATGCTCCGGGACGTTATATCGAGTTTTGCAAATCTTCAGTGCCCGTTGGCTTTAGTTTGGCGGGAATGAAAATCGTGCTTGATTGTGCGAATGGTGCAACGTATCACGTTACTCCTGAAGTTTTGTCGGAGCTGGGCGCTGAGGTTATCGAGGTTGCTTCTTCTCCGGATGGTTTGAATATCAATGAAGCATGTGGCGCGACGGCACCGCAGCGGTTACAAAAAGTGGTTGTGGCAGAAAGGGCTGATTTGGGAATCGCGCTTGATGGCGATGGAGACCGTTTGATGATGGTCGATCATTTGGGAGAAGTGGTCGATGGCGATGAAGCGTTATTTATTATTGCCGAACGCATGTATGAGCGCGGAGTGTTGTCAGGTGGCGTTGTGGGTACGCTTATGAGTAACTTTGGCCTGGAGCAATCTCTTAACAGGCTGGGGATCCCTTTTGTGCGAGCAAATGTCGGTGATCGTTATGTCATGGCTTTACTGGCAGAAAATGATTGGGTATTAGGTGGAGAAAGTTCGGGGCATGTTGTTTGTCGGCACCTGACATCGACGGGTGATGGAACAATTTCAGCCTTGCAGGTATTGCGAGCCATTAAAGAATCCGGAAAAAACTTACATGAGCTGAAAAAGGGCATGCATAAAATGCCTCAGGTCATGATCAACGTGAAGATGGCATCAAAAGTTGATATTCGGGGCGTGCAGGCCATTCAGCAAGCGGTTAAAGATGTAGAAGCTCAATTAGGTGATACGGGTCGGGTTTTATTGCGCCCGTCCGGTACTGAACCCCTGATCAGAGTGATGTTAGAAGGCGAAGATAAAGCGTTTATTCAAAAACTCTGCGAAGAGTTAGCAAAAGAGGTAGGAAAAGCACTGGAAGCGCTTGTCAGTCAAGAGTAACTCGGTTAATATTTGCGCCTCTTTTAAGGAGGGTGGCGATGCGTGACTTAATAGTCGCTGGAAACTGGAAAATGAACGGCAGTCAGCAATTTGTTGATGATATGTTGTTTACCCTGAATAAGGTTGAATTTTCTGAGTCCGTCGAGGTTATCGTTTTTCCGCCGTCTGTGTATTTGCATGCTGCACGACAGCAAGCTAAAACAGTCAAAGTTGGCGCTCAAAATATATTTTTTGAGTCTTCAGGTGCATATACCGGTGAAATTTCTCCGTCTATGTTGTCTGATATTGATTGTCGATATGTGATAATAGGGCATTCAGAAAGACGCGCCATTTTTTCTGAAGATGATGATCTGATTGCTAAGAAAGTGGTCGCTTCGATAGAGAATGACCTTGTGCCTATCTTGTGTGTTGGTGAAACACTGGAAGATAGAGAGAGTGGCCGGTTTTTTGAAGTGATCGCTCGTCAGGTAAAGATTGGTTTAAACTTGTTGCAAGCAGAGCAGGTGGCGCGTGTTATTGTTGCCTACGAGCCTGTCTGGGCAATAGGTACAGGCAAAACAGCATCGCCATTGCAAGCTCAGGAAGTGCATGGGCTTATCCGCCACTTGGTGGCGGAATTGGTTGGTGAACAAATATCGGAAAGAATTTCGATATTGTATGGTGGTAGTGTAAATGCCGCTAATGCGAAGGAGCTTTTCTCACAGCCAGATATTGATGGTGGTCTTGTTGGAGGAGCTTCATTGAAGGTTGATGAATTTTTAGCGATCTGCAGTGCGGCTGCAGAAGCTGTTTAAACGGTAGGTAATATGGAAACTCTGGTTCTTGCTGCTCACGTTGTACTTGCTGCTGGTATTATTGCTCTGGTGTTATTGCAACAGGGCAAAGGTGCTGAGGCGGGTGCTGCTTTTGGTAGTGGCGCATCCCAGACAGTGTTTGGTAGTCAGGGTACTGGGAATTTTTTAAGTCGTATGACAGCAGTGCTGGCAACAGGATTGTTTGCTACGAGTTTTGTTTTGGCTGTCTATGCTAAAGAGCAGGCTGCATCTGTTTCTGATGTGGGTATACCTACAGTTGAAACGGTTAAAGAGGTGCAGTCTCAGTTGCCGGTTCTTGATGAACCGAAAATTACTGCTCCGGTTGAAACGGATGTTCCAAAAGCTAATTAGATTGTAAAGAGTTTTGCCCAAGTGGTGGAATTGGTAGACACGCTATCTTGAGGGGGTAGTGGCTTATGGCTGTGCCGGTTCGAGTCCGGCCTTGGGCACCATATGTTTGCAAAATAGGTTCGTCATATGTATAATATGCGCCTGTTTCTGATGCGGGGTGGAGCAGTATGGTAGCTCGTCGGGCTCATAACCCGAAGGTCGTTGGTTCAAATCCAGCCCCCGCTACCATCTTTTGGAATGGCCCCTTTTTAGGGGCTTTTTCGTAAGTGTGGTCAATTGTGATTTTGCAGAAATGGGTCTTATAAGGCCCATTTTTTATTTCTGCGTTACGTAAATTAGAGGTTTAGTGGGTGTCAGCGAAGCTGAAATTATTACAAGAGATGTTGAAACCTATCGTTGAGTCACTCGGCTGTCAGCTTTGGGGAATAGATCATATCTCACAAGGTAAGCACAGCACTTTGCGCATCTATATAGAGCGTGAAGAAGGTGTAACGGTAGATGATTGCGCGGCAGTGAGTCACCAGGTCAGTGGGATACTCGATGTAGAGGACCCTATTAGTGGGGTTTATACGTTAGAAGTATCTTCACCTGGAATGGATAGACCACTTTTTACATTGGAGCAGTTCAGTGCCTTTGCAGGAAGCAAAGTTCAGATTCGTCTACGAGTACCATTTGACGGAAGACGAAACTTTAAAGGGATATTAAATGGCATTGAAGGTGAAGATATTTTGCTGGTTGTGGATGACGAAGAGTTTTTGTTACCGATTGATCTGATTGATCGGGCTCAGGTTATTCCGCAGTTTTAACGGCACTTTTGGGTATTGGCGAGGCAGTAGCATGAGCAAAGAGATTCTACTGGTTGCAGAAGCAGTATCGAATGAGAAAGACGTCCCAAAAGACGTTATTTTTGAAGCGATTGAGCTGGCATTAGCAACGGCGACTAAAAAACGTTTTGATGAAGAAGCAGACGTGAACGTTATCATAGACCGGGCAACCGGAGATTATGAAACTTTCCGTAGCTGGAAGGTGGTCAGTAATGACGACGTTCCTCTGCTAGGCACTGAATTAACCATGCAAGAAGCTGAGGAAATTGATCCTAAGTTACAGCCTGGTGATATTCACAAAGAACAAATTGAATCTGTGGCGTTTGGCCGTATTGCGGCTCAGACGGCAAAACAGGTCATTGTACAAAAAGTACGCGAAGCTGAGCGCGCTAAAGTCGTAGATCTTTATCGTGACCGAATAGGCGAGCTGATTTCAGCGAGTGTTAAAAAAGTTACGCGCGATAATATTATTGTGGATCTGGGCAACAATGCGGAAGCACTACTGCCGCGTGAAAACGTTTTACCACGCGAAGTTTTCCGTATGGGTGATCGTGTCAGAGCGGTTCTTACGGAAGTCCGTGCGGAAGGACGCGGTCCTCAATTGGTACTCAGTCGCGCTTGTCCTGAAATGTTGATTGAGCTGTTCAGAATTGAAGTGCCTGAGATTTCAGAAGAAGTCATTGAAATAAGAGCAGCAGCGCGAGACTTGGGTTCACGTGCGAAAATTGCTGTGAAAACCAACGATGGTCGTATCGACCCTGTTGGTGCTTGTGTCGGTATGCGTGGCGCACGTGTTCAGGCGGTATCTAATGAACTCGGTGGCGAACGTGTAGATATTATCCTTTGGGATGATAATCCGGCACAGCTAGTGATCAATGCGATGTCTCCAGCTGAAGTAGCTTCTATTGTTGTTGACGAAGAGACGCACTCAATGGATGTTGCTGTCGCTCAGGAATCACTGGCAATGGCGATTGGCCGTAGCGGACAAAATGTTCGCTTGGCTTCAGAGCTGACGGGCTGGGAATTAAATGTCATGACCGTTGAGGCGGCTGCCGAGAAGCAGCAGTCTGAAATTGGATCAGTCATGGAAGTACTGATGAAGCATCTGGATATCGATGAAGATGTTGCATCTGTGCTGGTTGAAGAAGGTTTTACCACCTTGGAAGAGGTGGCTTATGTGCCTGTCGATGAGATGCTTGAAATTGACGGCTTTGATGAAGATTTAGTGAATGAGCTTCGTACTCGAGCAAAAGATGCACTGCTGAATATCGCACTAGCAAGTGAAGAAAAGCTCGAGAAATCCGAACCAGCAGCAGATCTGCTGGAAATGGAAGGTATGGATCGCCATTTGGCTTTCCTGCTGGCGGCTAATGGCGTGATTACCATGGAAGATTTAGCAGAGCAATCTGTTGAAGAACTTCTTGATGTTGAAGGTATGAGCGAAGAAAAGGCTGCAGAGTTGATCATGACCGCGCGTGCGCCATGGTTTGCGGATGAAGTCTAATTCAGCGGAGGAGATATACCAATATGGCAGAAGTCACTGTTAAACAACTTGCCGGTGTGGTTGGTGTTCCCGTTGAGCGTTTATTAGCGCAAATGCAGGAAGCGGGAATCGCAGGTAAAAAAGATGGGTCTCTGGTGTCAGAGTCCGAAAGACAAGCGCTATTGAACCATCTTAAACGATCACATGGTGAAGAAGACGAGAATGTTACTTCACCTAAAAAGATTACTTTGAAGCGCTCTACTACTTCGCAGTTAAAAGTAGCTGGCGCGTCAGGTAAGAAAAAAACGGTTAATGTCGAAGTGCGTAAAACACGTACTTACGTGAAGCGTACTGATGTAGAAGGCGATACGACGGATGCCGACAAGGCTGCAGCTGAAGAAGCGGCACGTCTGGACGCAGAGCGTCTGCTGCGAGAGCAGGCGGAAGCCGTCGCTAAGGCAGCACAAGTGAAAGAAAAAGCGAAGGCTGATGCTAAAGCCGCTGACGCTGCAAAAGCGCGTGCGCCAGTAACAAAAGCTGAGCCTGCACCGCAAACGGCAGCAGCCAAAGCTGATTTTAAACCTGCACCAAAAGCAGCACCTGCCGCTCAGGATGATAAGAAAAAGTCGTTCCGTGGTGAAGATAAAAAGCCTGGTAAGGCAACACATGGGCGTAACTCTCGTGGCGGAGCCGGTGAATCTAAAGGCGCACGTCGTGGTGGAAAATTATCACGTAGTAATATGAAAGGTAATCGCCCAAAGACTGCGCATCAGCTGGATAATGCGCATGGCTTTACAGAGCCGCAGGCACCCAAAGTGCATGAGGTTGAAGTTCCTGAAAGTATTACCGTTGCTGAGCTGGCTAAGAAAATGTCAGTTAAAGCCGCTGAAGTGATCAAGGTTATGTTTAAAATGGGAGCTATGGCGACCATTAATCAGATGATTGACCAGGATACAGCGGTACTGGTTGTTGAAGAGATGGGCCATGTCGCTAAGCCGATGGCGGAAAATGCCATTGAAGAAGCGTTGATGGAGAGTATTCAGCAGTCTCAGGGCGAATTACATAGCCGCGCACCTATCGTGACGGTAATGGGCCACGTTGACCATGGTAAAACATCGTTACTTGACTCTATTCGTCGCACGCGTGTAGCCGCTGGTGAGTCGGGTGGTATTACCCAGCATATTGGCGCATACCATGTAGAAACTGATAATGGCATGATCACTTTCCTTGATACGCCGGGACACGCAGCTTTTACAGCCATGCGTGCACGTGGCGCCAAGTTGACAGATATTGTTATTCTGGTTGTTGCTGCAGATGATGGCGTAATGCCGCAGACCGAAGAAGCTGTGCAGCATGCGAAAGCGGCAGGTGTGCCTTTGGTTATTGCCGTTAACAAAATGGATAAAGAAGACGCGGATCCTGATCGTGTTAAAAACGAGCTGGCTCAGCGTGATGTTATTCCGGAAGATTGGGGTGGCGATGTGCAGTTCATTCCTGTTTCTGCGAAAACAGGTGACGGCATCGATGCCTTGCTGGAAGCGGTCTTGCTTCAAGCTGAAGTACTTGAGCTTAAAGCGGTAAATAATGCACCGGGTCAGGGTGTTGTTGTTGAGTCCCGTCTGGATAAAGGACGTGGTCCGGTTGCTACGCTTCTTGTGCAAAATGGTACCTTGAAAAAAGGTGATATTGTTCTGGCAGGTCTGCATTATGGCCGTATCAGAGCGATGTTGGATGAGAATGGCAAGCCAGTTGAAGAAGCGGGTCCGGCTATTCCTGTCGAAATTCAGGGGCTTGATGGTACACCTGCAGCGGGTGATGAATTCACGGTTGTGTCTAACGAGAAAAAAGCAAGAGAAGTCGCTTTGTTCCGCCAGGGCAAGTACCGCGATATCAAGCTGGCTCGTCAGCATGCTTCTAAGCTTGAAAATCTGTTCGCAGATATGGAAGCCGGTGATGTCAAGAACTTGAATATTGTTCTTAAAGCTGATGTAAGAGGCTCTCTGGAAGCGCTGACCAGTGCCTTGGAAGATCTCTCCACTGATGAAGTTAAAGTGGTTATCGTCTCCAGTGGTGTTGGTGGTATTTCTGAAACAGAAGCAAACCTTGCGTTAGCATCCTCTGCATTGGTTGTCGGCTTTAATGTCCGTGCTGATGCGCAGGCAAAAGCAATTATTGCTCGTGAAGGCATACAGCTTCGTTACTACAGCGTTATCTATAACATCATTGATGATGTGAAGCTGGCGATGACAGGCTTGTTATCACCAGAGTTCCGTGAAGAGATCGTTGGTATTGCAGAAGTTCGTGATGTCTTCCGTTCACCAAAGCTTGGCCTTGTTGCTGGCTGTATGGTGACAGAGGGTACTGTATTCCGTAATAAGAATATTCGTGTACTGCGTGATAACGTCGTTGTCTACGAAGGTGAGCTGGAATCGCTGCGTCGCTTTAAAGATGTGGTGAGTGAAGTGCGCCAGGGTATGGAGTGTGGTATTGGTGTTAAAAACTATAATGACGTGAAAGTCGGCGACCAGATCGAAGTGTTCTCGGTTGTTGAAGTTCAACGCACATTGTAACGGAGTAGTATGGCACGCGAATTTAGTCGTACTCAACGGATCGCTGACCAGATGCAACGAGATCTGGCTCAGCTGATTCAGTTTGAGATCAAGGACCCTCGTATGGGGATGGTGACAATCAGCCACGTCAAGGTCGCTAAAGACCTTGGTTTTGCCGATGTTTATATCACCGTTTTTCCTATAGGAGAGCAGACTCAAGAGGACGCTGTTAAGTGTTCTCTTGAGGTGTTGCGTAATGCTGCTGGTTTCTTAAGGCATGAGCTATCGCACAAGATTTTATTGCGTGCGATGCCTCAGCTGCGTTTTCACTTTGATACAAGTGTTGAGCGAGGCCGTCACCTGCATAGTCTGATCGAGAAGGCTTCTCGCGAACTGCGCGAAAAGAATAACTCGGAAGAGGATTAGGCCGTGGGTCGGCGACATAAAGGCCGTCCGGTGGACGGCATTTTTCTGCTTGATAAACCGCAGGGCGTGAGTTCCAATTATGTACTGCAAGGAGTAAAGCGTATCTATGGTGCGGCTAAAGCCGGACATACAGGTGCGCTGGATCCATTAGCGACAGGCATGTTGCCGCTGACGTTTGGCGAAGCAACTAAGTTCTCACAATTTCTTCTCAATGCGGATAAACGCTACCAAACCACCGCAAAGCTGGGTATCAGAACGGATAGCAGCGATGCAGATGGGGCGGTTGTTGCAACAGCGGATGTCGGAGCACACGTTACGCGTGAGCTTATTCAGTCGCTGCTGGAAAAACACTTTACAGGCGAAATTGAACAGGTTCCTTCGATGTTTTCTGCGTTGAAGCATAATGGTCAGCCGCTATACAAGCTGGCCAGGCAAGGTGTGAGCGTCGAAGTTAAGCCGAGAAAAGTCACGATTTTAAATATTGAAATTCTCGACTTTCGTGGTGATGAAGTTGATCTGGATATACGCTGTACCAAAGGCACCTATATCCGTTCGATTGTAGAGGACTTAGGTCTGCTGTTGGGCTGCGGTGCTCACGTAAAAATGTTGCGTCGTCTGGACTCAGGACCTTATAAAGCCGCTGATATGATCACCTTGGAGCAGCTGCAGAAAATAGCGGCTCCAATCGCGCCTGATGAGCCCCCCCAAAGCATACAAAAGCGCTTAGATGCGCTATTATTAGCGCCGTGGTCAGCCATTGAGGACTCACCTGTCATTGAACTGGAAGCAGAGCAATGTGCACGTGTACTAAATGGCATTGTCATTGACCTCAATATGCCCGCTCAGCCGCTTGTAAGAATACAAGCAAAAGATACTGGTAAGTTTCTTGGTATCGGCGAGATAACTGAAGAAGGCCGGTTAGTTTCAAGACGTTTAATGTCTACAAACGAACAGCCTTCTTAAGATTAGCTGCAGGTAGCATACTGCCAGCAGTGAATGGCGATGAACTGATAATATGCTCGGTTCACCGTGTCCTATAATCCGACAGCAAAGCTGTCTGCATATTAGACTGGAGTTAGATAGATGTTAACAGCTGAACAGAAAGCTCAGATCGTAACAGACTTCGCACGTAGCGAAGGTGATACAGGTTCTTCAGAAGTACAGGTTGCTTTGCTAACTGCAAACATCGAAGCACTGCAAGGACATTTCAAGGCTCATAAGCATGACCACCATTCACGTCGTGGTCTGATTCGCATGGTAAACCAGCGTCGTAAGCTGTTGGATTACTTGAAAAAAAGCGATGCGGATCGTTACCTGACAGTGATCGGCCGTTTAGGTCTGCGTCGCTAAGTCAGAGTTTTCCAAGGGTCATACACTGTATGGCCCTTGTTTTATTCAGCCTGTTTCATAGAGAAAGTTTTCAACCAGCCTGTACTCATTTGTATTCAGTCCTTCGATCGGTAGGACAGAGTGCAAATGAGTACTGGCACTTAAGATGGTGTGGAATCGATTTCTCTCGATCAGGCATTTGTTTATTTTACGAGAGGTAATATTAGTGCAAGCGATTACAAAGACTTTTGAATTTGGTGGCCAGCAGGTTACATTAGAAACAGGGCGTATTGCTCGTCAGGCAACTGGCGCAGTCATGGTTACAATCGGTGATATACAGGTTCTGTGTACAGTCGTAGGTGCTACTGAAGCACGCGGTGGTCAGGACTTCTTCCCACTGTCTGTTCATTACATCGAGAAAACCTATGCGGTTGGTAAAATTCCTGGTGGATTTTTCAAACGTGAAGCACGTCCCTCAGAAAAAGAAACACTGACATCGCGTCTGATTGACCGTCCTATTCGTCCGCTTTTCCCTAAAGGTTACATGAATGAAGTACAGGTTATCTGTACGGTCATGTCGGCAGATAAACTAAACGATCCTGATATTGCAGCCATGATCGGTACGTCTGCGGCCCTGTCTATCTCCGGAATTCCTTTTGTAGGCCCGATTGGCGGCGCGCGCGTTGGTTTTACAGAAGAAACAGGTTATATCCTCAACCCGAACTATGAGCAGTTAGAGACGTCTGAACTGAACATGGTCGTTGCCGGTACGTCTGACGCTGTTCTGATGGTTGAATCAGAAGCGCAAGAACTGACTGAAGATGAGATGCTGGGTGCAGTGTTGTTTGCTCACACTGAGATGCAGGTTGTTATCAATGCAATCAACGAACTGAAAGCTGAAGCGGGCAAGCCTGCTTGGGATTGGCAGCCAGCGGTGAAAAATGAAGCACTGATTGGGCAAGTTAATGCTTTGGTTGGTCAGGGCATTGCTGATGCATATCAGGTTGCAGATAAAATGCAGCGCCAGGGCGCACTCAATGATCTGCGTAATAAAGCGGTTGCTGAACTGGCAGGATCTGAGGAAGGTCAGCCTTCTGAAAAAGAAGTATCAGGTGTTGTCAGTGCAGTTGAGAAAACGATTGTACGTCAGCGTATTGTAAACGGTGAACCGCGTATCGATGGTCGTGATACTAAAACGGTTCGTCCTATCAATGTAGAAATTGATATTCTTAAAGGTGCTCACGGCTCATCATTGTTCACCCGTGGTGAAACTCAGTCTATCGTGACATGTACTCTGGGTACGTCTCGCGATCAGCAGTTTATTGATGCACTGGAAGGCGAGCGCAAAGATCCGTTCATGCTGCACTATAACTTCCCTCCTTATTCAGTAGGTGAAGCCGGCCGTATCGGTTCTACAGGTCGTCGTGAAATTGGACACGGTCGTCTTGCTCGTCGTGGTGTTGCGGCTATGCTGCCATCACAGGAAGAGTTCCCATACACCATTCGTATCGTTTCAGAAATAACTGAATCTAATGGTTCAAGTTCTATGGCGTCTGTTTGTGGCGCGTCTCTGGCGATGATGGATGCGGGTGTTCCTTTGAAAGCCCCGGTTGCTGGTATTGCGATGGGCCTGGTTAAAGAAGGCGATAAATTTGCCGTCTTGACTGATATTCTGGGTGATGAAGATCATCTCGGTGATATGGACTTTAAAGTAGCCGGTACTGAGCAAGGTATTACTGCACTGCAGATGGATATCAAAATCACCGGTATCACTGAAGAGATTATGGAAACGGCACTGGAGCAAGCGCTTCACGCACGTACTCATATCTTGAAAGAGATGTCGAAAGTAATTGGTTATTCTCGTCCTGAATTACCAGACAATGCTCCGGCGATGACACAGCTGAAAATCAATCCTGAGAAAATCCGTGATGTAATCGGTAAAGGCGGCGCGACTATTCGTGCTCTGACCGAAGAAACTGGCGCGATGATTGATATTGAAGATGACGGTACTGTACGTATTTACGCCGCTGACAAAGCAGCGGCAAAAGCGGCAACAGATAAAGTACTCGAAATCACTGCTGAAGCTGAAGTAGGTAAAATCTACGAAGGTAAAGTTGTTCGTTTAGAAGAGTTCGGTGCATTTGTAAATATCCTGCCAGGTAAAGATGGTTTGGTGCATATTTCTCAGATCGACAACAAGCGTGTTGAGAAAGTAACCGATTACGTCAAAATGGATGACATGATTAAAGTTAAGGTGTTGGAAGTTGATATGCGTGGTCGTATTAAGCTTTCCATGAAAGATCTGGTTCAGGATGAGTCTGTAGAAGGCTAAGCTATTCTGATCTGATATAAAAACCCTCCTAGTGAGGGTTTTTTTATGCCTGTAACTAACATGAATGTACCTCTAATGAGTTATTTAAGGAAAAACAATTAACATGTATAATAATTACATATTAAAGAATTGAGAGCTCATTATGGCTATTATAATGTTTGAAAAATATCCGGCTTCGCGTTGGGAAACATTACTCAGTAATGGTTTCAGGTTGTTGTTTCTCTGCGTGGCTGCGGCGGGGGTTATTTTAATGGGGTTGTGGTTAGCGATCCTGAAGGGTTTTTGGTACGGGAGTTCTATCGCGGTGCCACTGGTACAGTGGCATGCTCATGAGATGATGTTCGGTCTTGTTGGTGCAGCCATCGGTGGCTTTTTGTTAGCCGCTGTTTCTAAATGGACAAACCGTTTGCCTGTGAGTGGTATGCCGCTGGCCATATTAGTGCTGTGTTGGATACTGGGACGGCTGGTGATGCTCAGTTCTGCACAGTTACCTTACGGTATTGTAGCGGCAGTGGATCTGCTTTATGGCGTTTTGCTGGTGTTTATCATTGGTCGTGAGATTATGGCTGGCGGTAACAAACGTAACTATAAAATCGTAGTTATGCTGGGCTTGTTCAGCGTTTTTAATCTGCTGTTTCATCTCGGTCATCGCTATGGCGTTGAATATAGTGAGATGGCACTGCGCGGTGTCATTATGCAAATTAGTCTGATGATTGCACTGATCGGTGGACGTATTACCCCTTCTTTTACACGTAATTATCTGGTTCAGAAAGAACCTGACTCAGATAAACCGCTGCCGATGCTATTTAATCGTTTTGATATGTTTGTCAGCGCATCCTTGGTTGTGGCGGCTATCTTCTGGGTAGTGCTTCCTGTCAATGTCATAACGGGTGGCTTGTTGTGTCTGGCAGGTGTCGCTCAGTGGGCGCGCATCGGTCGTTGGCAGGGGCAAAGGATTTTAGCTGAGCCTCTGTTATGGGTATTACATCTTGGCTTTGTGTGGTTGGGTGCAGGGCTTGTATTACTTGGGCTATCTGCATTCTCATGGGTTAATGCTTCAGCAGGACTGCATGCTATTGGTATAGGCGCCATGGCAGGAATGATTCTTGGTGTTGCTTCCCGTGCCGCGCTTGGCCATACCCAGCGTGCATTGGTAGCAGGCAAAATGATGAGTATTGCTTTTGTACTCATTAGTATTACTGCACTGCTCAGAGTCGCGGCCGCACTGGTCGGTGGTGTCGCTTATGAGCACTTTATATTAAGTGCCGGTGTTATCTGGTTAGTATCGTTTGTTCTGTTCTGCATTCGCTATGTGCCGATCCTGATATCACCTGCGCCTGGTTGGAAAAATCCTGGTTAGGTTTCCTTAACACAAACAGATAAGCACTATATTTTTGGCTGGGAGAGTCGTACTAATTTAAAGTGGTCTGTAATGATGGGCGTTTCGCAGTGCGTAAAGTAATGACTGGCTTTGCGTTCCAGCGGAATATGCAGGTTCACTACAAAAATGGCGATGCCTCTTTTCGTTAAGTGTGTGGCAGCACTTTGCAGAAAACGATCTGTCAGATCGTTTTCAACGCCAAAGCCTGAATGAAAGGGTGGGTTACAGATAACCAGCGGGTAGCGTGAGTTAATATTATCGGCGCAATTATCCGCCAGCGCATTTCCCTGTAACTGATAGTGATCAAAATTAGCCTGACAGGCAGTAACCGCAGCCGCATTGTTATCCGTTGCGGTGACGCTGATGTCGAGGAGTCTGGCGGTATGAAGACTCAGGTAGCCGTAGCCACAACCGATATCTAAAGCAGAATCAATATCCTTGTTTTCTGCAACCAGCATTGCCAGATGCTGTATTAGTAGCTCACTGCCCTTATCAATTTTGTCCCAACCGAAAATCCCGGGTTTACTCCAAAACCTGAAGTGCGAGTCGCCGGGTGCCTGTCTCAGGCTTCGGTAGGACTTGTCATCCAGAGTCGAAGGCGAAGGGCCTTCAAAAGTGATTTTACCTGCCCATGTTTGTTTATCTGCTTTCCACGTTTCTGTAGGAATGTTTGTCAGTGTACCTGCTCGTTCGATAAATCCTTTGATGCCTTCTTGTTTTAAGCCGCTGATATACAGCGAACCTCCGCCGGACAGTAAACGCTGCGCCTGATTGATAATGTAATGGGCTTGCGCTTTTTCTTTAGGAATGCGTAAGAAAATGGACTGGAAATGATGCTCGCCTAAGTTTTCGAGCAGGTAATCATTAAAGTGGCAGTTCCAGCCTTGCCGTTGTAAGTCCTGAGTAGTATCCAGCCGGTTTGAAATAGCGCTGATCAGTGGGATGGCGGGTGGAATGATATGCGTAGAAATATTCTCATCTACAATCCATAACGCGGCTGCACTCACCTGTTTAAACTCTGAATAAAGCAGGTCAAAGGCTTTATCGGTACTCATCTGCTTAAGTTGATCTCGTCAGCAGTTAACTCACGATATTCGCCGGGAGCCAGAGACTCGTCAAGAACGATGTGGCCAATACGATCGCGATGTAGCTTGATAACCTTATTTCCCACTGCAGCAAACATACGCTTTACCTGATGATAGCGGCCTTCGGTTAACGTCAGAAAGGCTTCATCAACGCCAATAATTTCAAGCTGAGCGGGTTTGGTCAGGTGCTTCTCATTCAGGAGTTGTACGCCTTGAGCAAACAGCTCCACCGTTGATTCCGGAATCGGATCAGCTGTTTCCAGCAGGTAGCGTTTCCCTTGCTTATGTTTGGGAGAAGTTATTTTGTGAGACCACTGGCCATCGTCAGTAATCAGCAGTAAGCCGGTGGTATCAAGATCGAGTCTGCCCGCCAGATGAAGGTCATTGGGTCGCGGCTCATCGATAAGCAGGCCCATCACAGTGGCATTGTTGGGATCATCGGATGAACAGACGTAACCATAAGGCTTATTCATCATGAAATAGCGCGGACGTGGTGCATCAATGTGCATTTCCTGAAACGTGACAATATCATCCTCAGAAACTTGCAGCGATGAATCGCGGGTGGCGATACCATTAACGGTGGCCAAATCTTTATGTATCAGGCGTTTGATGTCTTTTCTGGAGAGGCCGGTCGCTTGGGACAAATACTTATCTAGACGCATGTTAGGTAAACTTTCCTGAATACAAAAAGTCATTATAACGTGCTCAGACGCGTCCCAGAACCTAATTCATAGCTTCGCTTGAAAAAGCAGAGACAGGTGAGGATTTAAATGCATCTGGATGCTGCCTTGCGGTAGAATATGAGGCTTCAAATGAGGGTGTATTACTGTGAAGCTTTTTGTAAATAATCTGACAAATGTAGATTTTTCCTATTTGCACTCATCTCGAGGCTTGATGGGTGAGTCTTGGTTGCTGCAACTTGAGCTGGATGGCGCGCTTAATGAACAAGGAATGGTCTGCGATTTCGGGATTGTGAAAAAGCTGACACGGGAGTGGATGGATAAAACGATTGATCATGCGTTATTAGTGCCTACCCGGATGGATAATCTCAAGGTGGAGCAAGCGGTTGGTCAAACCCGGGTTGAGTGGGTCTATCCGGATGGACAGGCGTTTAATTGCCTTTCTCCAAGTAAAGCGATTGCGCTGATTGATGTTGAGGAGATAACGCCAGAGTCGATGGCTGAATGGTGCACAGCGCAACTCATTGAGTTATTTCCTCAGGAAGTAAAAGGGCTCAATCTTCGCTTTGTTGCCGAACAGATTGATGGTGACTTTTATCATTACAGTCATGGTTTGCAGCAACATGATGGGAATTGCCAGCGTATAGCTCATGGCCACCGCTCCCGCATTGAAATATTTATCAATGGTGAGCGTGATCAAAAACTAGAGCATGAGTGGGCATCGCGTTGGAGGGATATTTATATTGGCACGTCAGCACACCGTAAAGAGAGTGCGGAAGGAATGCATACTTACGAATATCGTGCACCTCAAGGCGAGTTTTCACTGACGTTACCTGCGCAATATTGCTACGACATTGATACAGAAAGTACAGTGGAGCAAATAGCACGTCATTTGGCCGCGAGGATTAAGCAGATGAAGCCATTCGATGAAGTGCTGGTGCGGGCTTATGAGGGCGTGGGTAAAGGCGCTGTCTCTCAGGTCTAGTTGCACTGGAGGCTTGGCTTGCGACGAAGAAAATAAAAAAACCGCAGCTTTGGGCTGCGGTTTTTTTATGCGGTAAGCTAATGACTAGTCACGTTCGATAGCCAGAGCAGTACCCATACCGCCACCGATACATAGAGTGGCCAGGCCTTTCTTCGCATCACGTTTGATCATTTCATGAACCAATGATACGAAAATACGGCAACCGGAAGCACCGATTGGGTGTCCTAGTGCTATTGCACCACCGTTAACGTTGACGATGTTTGTATCCCAGCCAAGGTCGCGGTTAACTGACATTGCTTGCGCGGCAAATGCTTCATTGGCTTCAACCAGTTCAAGATCATCGACAGACCAACCTGCTTTCTCCAGCGCTTTCTGTGTAGCACAGATAGGACCTGTACCCATGATGGCAGGATCAACACCAGCAGATGCGTAAGCTTTAATACGTGCTAAAACAGGCAGGCCCAGTTCTGCTGCTTTTTCAGCAGAGCAAAGCATAACAGCTGCAGCGCCATCGTTAATCGTAGAGCTGTTGCCTGCTGTAACTGTTCCATCCTTTTTGAAGGCGGGACGTAGTTTTGCTAATGCTTCAGGTGTACAGCCAAAGCGAGGTTGCTCATCAGTATCAAAGACAACCGGGTCACCTTTACGCTGAGGAATCAGAACAGGAAAAATCTCACCTTTAAAGCGTCCTGAGGTGACAGCGGCTTCAGCTTTATTCTGTGATGCGCTGGCAAATGCGTCTTGCTCTTCACGAGTAAAGCCGTATTTTTCGACGATATTTTCAGTGGTGATACCCATGTGATAGTTGTTGAAGGCATCCCACAGGCCGTCATTGATCATGGTATCGACCATTTTCCAGTCACCCATGCGTGCGCCATTGCGGGAGTTCGGCAAGACATGAGGAGAGCTGCTCATGTTTTCTTGTCCGCCGGCAATGATGACATCAGCGTCGCCGCAGCGAATCGCTTGAGCAGCCATTTGAATAGCCTTCAGGCCTGATCCACACACTTTATTTATAGTCAGTGCTGGAACTTCTTGAGGAATACCGGCATTGATCAGTGATTGGCGGGCAGGGTTTTGACCACAGCCCGCTGCCAGAACCTGTCCAAGGATAACTTCGTCGATTTGTGCAGGATCAATTTTCGTCTGTTCTATTAGACCTTTCAGTACCGTAGCACCTAAATCGGTTGCTTTTACGCCAGCTAAAGAACCATTAAATGTGCCAACCGCAGTACGGCCAGCAGCAACAATAACGACTTCACGCATGATTGTGCCTCTTATCAGTAAACTCTATCCGGTCACTTTTATATTAAAGAGATCCGAATGATGCAAGTGCCTAAAACAGCCCTGCAGGAGTCAGCTTAGTAGTTGGTTTTTTTCCGTAATTCGAAAAATATCAGTGTGAGCAACCGAGAAGGCTATTGCAAGCACCTTAAGCAATAAACATTGAAAAAGGTGCCGACAATTAGTCGTATTGAAAGAGGTTTTTTTGTCGATGTATAAGTTAACGACTTCAGAGATTGATCACCTGATTATCGAGAAGACGGGCTGCGCCCATATAAGCAGCGGCAAGAATAACCAGCTGCGTATCGTCTTTTGATGCTGCCAGCAGATCACTTTGGCGTGCAATGACGAAGTAGTCACGCTTAAAGCCTGCGCCTTCGAGTTGTCGCTGTGCAGCCTCAACCAGTGCGTTGAAATCAGTGTTGCCTTGCTCGATTGCTTGCGCCGTAGTTTTAAGGGTTTTATTGAGGGCGGTGGCTGCGCTGAGTTCTTCTTCAGATAGGTAGCCATTTCGGGAACTCAATGCCAGGCCATGCTCATTTCGAACGATCGGCGAACCCTGAATAGTGATGGGTAGGCTCAGGTCTTTAGTCATTTTGCGGATGACGAAAAGCTGCTGGTAATCTTTAGCGCCAAAAATAGCTAAATCTGGTTGCACCATGCCAAACAGCTTACAGACAATAGTAGCAACCCCCTGGAAGTGACCTGGACGGCTAGCGCCACAATAAAGGTTGGATACATCAGGTACTTCTACCATGGTCTGTTTTTCGCGCCCATCAGGGTAAACTTCTTCCTCTGAAGGTACGAATAAATAGTGGCAACCAACGGTTGTTAGCTTCTCCTGATCGGCTTGAAGTGTACGTGGATATTTGTCGAGATCTTCGCCAGCGGAAAACTGTAACGGGTTAACAAAAATAGTGGAGACAATGATATCGGCATTTTCTTTTGCTTGCTGTACCAGAGCGATATGCCCCGCGTGCAGGTTACCCATTGTCGGGACTAAACCAATTTTTTTGCCGTGTGCACGTTCCTCCGCCAGTAGCTGGCGGAGCTCGTTGAGTGTGTGAATCGTTTTCATAAGTTATTCGAAGCTGTGCTCTGGCCCCGGGAAGCTACCTTGCTTCACTGCGGCTACATAGTTTTGAATTGCTGATGGGATGTCAGCAGCGTCTTCCATGAAGTTTTTAACAAACTTAGGACTTCTGCCTGGTGTGATACCGAGCATGTCGTGTAATACCAATACTTGGGCGTCCGTCGAGACACCGGCACCTATGCCGATGACAGGGATATCAACCGCTTGCGTGATTTCTTCTGCCAATAAAGAAGGCACGCACTCAAGTAATAAAATGCTGGCACCGGCTTCTTCTAGCCTGACAGCATCTTCAATCATTTGTTTTGCGCTGCGACGGTCGCGCCCCTGGACTTTGTAGCCGCCGAGTTTGTTCACCGCCTGAGGTGTCAGACCCATATGCACACAGGTGGGTATGCCACGTTCAGACAGTAGCGAAACACTCTCAGATAACCAGGCATCGCCTTCGATCTTGATGATGTGAGCGCCGGCTTGCATGAGCAAGGCTGCATTTTCCATCGTTTGTTCGGGTGTTGCATAACTCATAAATGGCATATCAGCCATTATCATGGCGCCCTGATTGCCTTTGGCTACGCTGGCGGTGTGATAGATCATATCATCCATGGTGACAGGCAAAGTGCTATCCTGCCCCTGTAGAACCATTCCAAGAGAATCGCCTACCAGAATCACTTCTACCCCAGCTTCGCTGACAACATGCGCAAAGCATGCATCGTATGCGGTCAGGACAGTAAACTTTTCACCAGCCTGCTTGCAGGTGGATAATGTATGTAATGTGACTTTGTTCATAGGCAACTCGATCGATTAATAGGGATGCGCTGATTTCGAGCGTGATTATACAGAGATCTTTTCCAGTGTGCCCAGCGGGCATGCTACTAATAGATCATTTATTGACCTGCCATCGGGAAAAATCAGGTCTGGAGAGACCTCAAATAAAGGCCAGAGTACAAAATTTCGTTCTATAGCGAAAGGGTGAGGGACGGTTAGCCGGGAAGATTGAATGGATTGGCTACCAAATAAAATAATATCCAGATCCAGTGTTCTGGGCCCCCAGTGTGTGTGACGTACACGCCGGTGTTGCTGTTCAAGCGACTGCAGTTGATCAAGCATTGCTTCAGGAGCAAGACTTGTTTCAAGTAACGCAACAGCATTAATGTAGTCAGGCTGGCCGGCAGGACCAACAGGGTCGGAGCGATATAAACTGGAGCTGGATAGCAGGTAAGTGTCGGTTATCTGCTGCAGCTCCCTCAACGCAGTCGTGACTTGCTGGCGAGGGTTTTCCAGGTTGCTGCCCAAGCCAACGTAGCAGTGGTTAAGCGTTACGCGGGTCATTTTTAGCTCTTCTGTGACGACGAGGCTTGCGCGAAGGTTGTCCATCAGAGGCTAACTCAGAAACCATTTGTTCTTTTTCCTGAGTTGATGCCGATTGATATTGAGTCCACCACTGGCCTAAATTATTGAGAGATTCACCGCTTTGCTCTCTTAATAGAAGCAGGTCGTATGCTGCACGAAACCGCGGATGCTCTAATAACTGCTCCGCACGGTTGCCAAAACGTTTCGGTAAGCGCAGTTGTAATTCCCAGATCTCTCTGATCGGAGTAGAAAATCGGCGTGGAATAGCGGTGCGCTTAACTTGTTGGGCAATGATATCGTTTGCTGCAGCATGCAGAGCAACCAGTTGAGGCATCTTGTTATTCTGCTTAAGAATTTCTTGCATGCGGGTTTGCAGCGGATGCCAGAGCAAAGTTGCGAATAAGAAAGCGGGCGTAACGCTTTTGCGCTGATTGATACGTCTGTCAGTGTTTTTTAAGCCTTGCAATATCAGTGCTTCGGCTAAGCCATCGTCAGATTGTTTTTTGATGGCCTTTGTCGCAGAGGGCAGTAATTGTTCCAGCAACTGGTATTCTTTGAGTAACTGGTATGCTGTGGCAGCGTGGCCGGACTGAAATAGTTTTAATGTTTCATCAAACAGACGAGCAGGAGCGATATCCTGCAGCAGATGGGCTTGCTGTCTGATTGGTGCGGCTGTTGCCTGCTCAATTTCAAAATCGAGTTTGGCGGCAAAACGAATCGCGCGCAGCATACGAACCGGGTCTTCTTTATAGCGGTTGTCCGGGTTGCCAATGAGGCGGATCACTTTCTTCTGTATATCCTCATAGCCATTTGTGAAGTCGTAAATACTGTGGTCTTTGACGCAATAATAGAGAGCGTTAATCGTGAAATCTCGACGTAGGGCATCTTCTTCTATTGTGCCGTAAACATTATCGCGCAGGATCAGGCCGGATTCTGCTTGTTTACCTTTGACGTCGTCATCATTTTCTTCAGAGTCATGTCCTGCCCTGAAGGTAGCGACTTCAATGATTTCTCGTCCAAAGCGGACATGCAGAAGTTTGAAACGGCGCCCTATCAAGCGTGAGCGTTGAAATAGCTCATGCGCTTCTTCAGGGTGTGCGTTGGTCGCAATATCAAAGTCTTTCGGGCGTTTTTTGATCAGGATGTCTCTGATGCAGCCGCCGACCAGATAGCCTTCATAACCAGCGTCCAGAAGCCGGTAGACGACTTTTGCCGCATTATCATCTAAATGCTTGCGAGGGATCTGGTGTGTTTGTTCCGCAATGATACGCGCAGTATTGTCCTGGTCTGCCTGGGCCTCAGTATTCTGAATATGGATAGGCTCTTTCACAGGAGAAGAGGTCGGTTTGCTACGGAACAGTCCGGTAACTTTCTGGATTAAACGGTTAGGCATGAGTTTTAAACTTTGCTCGTAATATATTTTGCGACACATCATAACATTGTTATGGTGACACATTAAGCAATGGGGGAATAAACACTAAAAGAGTAGATGGATAAGCTGACCGCAAGCTTTAAAGGGTAACATCTTGGCTTGTTGTTATAGTTAGAGCACTAAAGTTACGTGAATATAACCTAGCGATCAGCTTTTAAACCTCATTTTTATTATTATTCGAGGTAGATACTTATCAACACTCATCCTATATTTATATTTATTAGTGGTGGCGTTTCAAAGCTTATTTTTGTTGTTAGAACACCCAACATAAAGCATCAGGCGTGCCATGTTTTTTAAGTACTTGATTATAAAGGTTATATTTTATTTCTTTGTTTTGTTAAATGCGGATGGTTACTTGCGGAAACACTTTTTTGTTTCTTAAGGTAACACTTTGTCTTTGAAGTGTTACCTGTGTGTTACTGTCGCGTTACCCTTTAGGCCGTTTGGGTATGCCCAGTTTTTGCCTGCGCTCCCATAAGCACTTTCGACTGACGCCTAGCTTTCTGGCCAGGTCGGTTTCACTCATCTCATCCTGATGTTCCATGACAAAGCGTTGGAAGTAATCATCCATGGAGAGTCCTGCTTGTGATTGCTTTTTGGGAGCAGGGTTGGTAGCCGCCTGGTGTGATGTTGTTTGCTCGGAATATTCAGATTCCAGTCGTTGCAGGCTAGGACGGGTTTCTATATCAAGTCCCAGTAATTCAGGCGTAATGAGGTGGTTGTCAGCAAGAATGACCGCTCTCTCTATGGCGTTTTCCAGTTCCCGGACATTTCCCGGCCAGTTATATTGCAGCATTATCTGCTGTGCGTTATCGCTGAGGGTTGCTTGTGGACACTTCATCCGGGAACAAGCGCTGATTAAAAAACGTTGGGCGAGCTCAATGATGTCTTGTCCGCGTTCCCGTAGTGGTGGAATTTTGAGCTCCATGACATAAAGCCGGTAATATAAGTCTTCACGGAACAGGCCAGAACGAGCCAACTCTTTCAGGTTGCGATGAGTAGCGGCAATTAATCGAACGTTGACCTTGATTGACTGTGTGGAGCCCACTTTACGAATTTCTCCTTCCTGAAGAAAGCGCAGTAGGCGAGCTTGTGCCTCTAAAGGCAACTCACCTATTTCGTCGAGGAAAAGAGTGCCTTTGTCTGCGGCCTCTATCAGGCCGCAGCGACTACTGTCAGCACCGGTGAAAGAGCCTTTTTCATGACCAAACAATTCAGACTCAATTAAGGATTCAGGAATGGCAGCGCAATTGACCGAGATCATCGGGGCCTGAGCGCGAGCGCTTTGTTCATGTATGGTGCGCGCTATCAGCTCTTTGCCTGTGCCTGACTCACCCAGTACCAGTACGGTGGCATCTGTACGGGCCACTTTGGAAGTGCGTGAAAACAGAGAAAGCATCGCCTCACAAGAACCAGTGATTTGGGTGTGTTGGACTTGCGCTTCTATGCTGATGTTATGGTGGTCTACAGGTTGCTGGTTAAGAATGGATGAGATGGTAGATAGCATTTCATCATGATTAAAAGGTTTGGCAATGTAGTCAACTGCGCCCATTTTCATTGCGTCTACTGCAGATTTCATACTGGCATAGCTGGTCATAATCAACACAGGTACGTTTTTGGCCAGCTTGATCAGGTCGGTTCCGGGGGCGCCGGGTAATCGAAGATCACTGATGATCAGGTCATACTCAATCAGGTTGAAGCGTGATGTTGACTCATCAACAGATGCAGCATCATCTATTTTATAGTTGTTTTTTTCCAATAAACGCCGAAGCGCTGCACGGATGATTGACTCATCCTCTACGATCAGAATACGGCTCATTGCTCTCTACCTACTCTCCAATGCGAGACCTTTCAGAAAGTTCGTCTTTCAATTCAGGTTTGGAGCCCGGTAAGGTGATAATCACCTGCGTGCCTTTCTTCTGTTTGTTATTGGCGGGGCTTATTATTTTAATACTACCATAATGTTCAGTCAGTATGTTGTAAACCAAAGGGAGTCCTAATCCGGTGCCTTTACCCGGTTCTTTGGTGGTGAAAAATGGTTCAAAAAGCTTGTCTTGAATGTCTTTATCAATGCCGCTGCCTTCATCCGTAATACTTAAGAAAATGCGTTGATCCAGCTGTGTGCAGTTGATGCGGATGGTGCCCCCGGGTAAAGAGGCATCGCAAGCATTGTTAAGAATATTAACCAATACCTGTAGCAACAGTTGCGGGTCTCCATCCACCATCAGGTTGTCTTCAAGCTCACAGATAAAGTGCTGTTGTCTGGCGTGCATGTCCAGCGTAACCAATTGTATTGCCTCTGCAATACAGAGGCTGAAATCGAATGTTTCAAACTGAATGTCACTGATGGTCTGACCGGTATGTGCAAAGCGTACCAGTGATTGCACAATGCGGTTAATCCGGCGTGTCTGCTCCAGAATCTGATCACCGGCTTGTAAAACTTCCGGTTCATCTGTTTCCAGAGAGAGGTTTTGTGCAAGGCAGGCAATACCGGTAATCGGATTGCCAATTTCATGGGCTACCCCGGCGGCAAAGCGCCCGATCGAGGCGAGACGTTCGCTGTGTATCAGGTTGTCGGTAAGCTGGTGGTGTTCTGTTTCATCCTCAACCAGAATTACAATTGAGCTATCTGGATTATCGGAGAGCTGGCTTTTATGCAATGTCAGCCAATAACTGTTGGCTCCCAGTGTGATGTGGGTGTCTATCAGGTGGTTGTCGCTCTGCTCCATGAAGTCTGCCAGAAGTGTGCACCAAGGTTGTGGTAGCTCGGATAAAGACAGGTCCGCGACATCGTGAGCGCTCAGCTGGGTGAGTTTGGCAATTTCGTTGTTCCAGAACAGAATATGCTGCGAAGGCGCGACGGTACAGGCGCCAATAGGAAGTTTTTCTAATGTTCTTCTGTGGTAGCGGCGCAACTCATCCAGCTCTGCTGCCAGCCCGCTGAGTTTGGCCTGGTAAGTTTCAAGATGCGTTTCTAACAGATAGATATCACGTGTCTGGAAGGCTTTTTCGCCTTGTTGATTTGCCAGTGGTTCGAGCAGTGTTGCCGCTTCAACGGGACCAATCAGAGCGGAGAGGTTTTGTTCCAGTGCATTGCGTAAACGTAATAGTTCTAACGGCCCCATCTGTTCTTTGTCGAGGTTTAGCTGGTTAATGGCGTGTTGCAGCTCACGGCGTGCGGCGGTTTCACCTAGTTTAGGGGTGAGTAGACGGATAATATCGGTTGTTTCAAAAGAGGGGCGCTGAATATCGGAAGGGGAATCGATAGTATTGATGAGGCATGCCTCACCCGCGCGGATCTCTTCAGGATGAGTGGGTGTAAGGCGAGAGACTATAATGAAAGCACCGATATTCATTAGCAAAGATATGATGGCTGAAGATTGCCAGTTAAGACTTTCAATACTGGTGTCTGTGAGTAGTGCTCCTGGCTGCAGTATGACGGGATAAAAGGTGGTGATGATCCAGCTGGACATGCCAATAATCAATCCGGTGATAAAGCCGATACGATTAGCGCCCAGCCAGAAGAGAGTGGCAATAATCCCTGGTAAAAACTGCAGGAAGGCGACAAAGGCACTCAGGCCGAGAAGATGAATTTGCTGATGTGCGCCGAAAGCCATATAAAAAAGATAGCTGCATAACATGACTAAGGAGATGAGTATGCGGCGCAGCCAGAGTAGCCATGCATAAAACTTCACATTTTCGGGTGTTTTGATAAGGGGTAGTATCAGATGGTTTTGCAGCATGGAGGCTAGCGAGATAGAGGCTACAATGAGAATCCCGCTGGCGGCCGTCAGGCCGCCGATAAACACGGTGATAATCAGCCATTCAGAATGTAATGCCTGGCTTACGAAAAAAAGCAGAAAAGAGGATTCCTGATGTACTTCAAGCTTATAGCCTGCCAGTACGATGACCGGTACACAGAGCGCCAGTAGCAACAGATAAAGCGGTATTCCCCATGATGCTTTGTAGAGGCTGTCTGCTGAGCGGTTTTCAGTAAACGCCAGATGAAACATATGCGGCATCACGAGGGTAGCAGTAAAAAACGCGAGTAGTAGAGTGTGCCAGCTATCATCGTTATTGCTGCTCATCAAGGATGTTAGAATTTCTGGATTCTGCTTAAGCCAGAGTAAAGTATTTGAAGGGCCATCGAGCACTGCAAAAAGTACATAGGTAGCGATGCTGATGAGCACTGCCAACTTAATCAGCGAGCTGATCGCCATCGCCATGACTAATCCGCGGTTGCGTGCCCGCATTGACGGGTGGCGGGTGCCAAAGAGAATCGCAAACAGGGCTATCAAAGCACAGAATGCAGCAGCAATCTCAGAAGACTCAAAATCACTGTTAAGAAGATGTAATGTGCCGGTAACTGCCTGAATTTGTATCGATAGCAAAGGCAAGGTCGCCAGGAGTAGTAACAATGTTGTAATCGTGCCGACCAGTCCGCTACGAAACCTGAAGGCAAACAGATCGGCAAGAGAGCTTAGTTTGTAGCGATTCGTTATATTGAAAATGGGAATAAATAATGAGGGTGCCATAATAAAAGCGGCGGTAGCCCCCAGATAGGATGATAAAAATAACAAGCCGGAATCTGCCAACATCCCGAAAGCGCCATAAAAAGTCCAGATGCTCGCATAGGTGCCTAACGATAGCATGTGAGTGATCGGGTGCTGTGATATGCGGCGCGGGATTAGTTCACGCTCGGTGGCGTAAGCAATACCAAACAGAAAGAGCAGGTAAGCAGTAACAATCAGGAAAAGTTCGGTAACCGAAAAATTCATAATTTAGTTATTTTTAACGCAGCTGGAAGACAAAGGAGCAATCGCGCAAAGGTCTCGGTTAAGTACACCTATCATAATAATACTCAATTCAGGTCTCTATTGGTAAGCCTGCGCTTAATTCATGCTCGGATCTGAGCGTTGTGCTCAGCATATCCGGCGGCGATGTTTTTCTCAATGCTATGCTGTTTTTCTCAAAACGAGACAGGTGTCTTTCACTGGGATCTGGATTTATCAAACGATTGGAGTTGATCAGACGGTTGCTATCAAGGTGTATCAGATAAATCAGAGGCAGGCTGAGGTCGCCAATAAGGATGCAACTAAGAGAGTGGGAGCGAGTATTAGTCTTAGGATTGTTGTAATAAATTCAGGCAAAGCGGCGAGCCGTTTGCCTGAATCTAGAAGCTTAAGATCCGATCTGTTTTTCTTTTATTTCGGCCAGTGTTTTACAATCAATACACTGGGTTGCGGTAGGGCGGGCTTCCAGACGACGGATGCCAATATCGATACCACAGGTGTCACAATAACCGTATTCGTCGTCTTCGATGCGTTCCATTGCTTCACTGATCTTTTTGATCAGCTTGCGCTCACGGTCACGTGTTCGAAGTTCAAGGCTGAACTCTTCTTCCTGGCTGGCCCTGTCGCTAGGGTCTGCAAAGTTAGATGCTTCTTCCTGCAGGTGGTGGATTGTACTATCAACCTCCTCCATTAGTTCCTGTTTCCAGGCCAGAAGAATATGACGGAAATGATCTTTTTGAGCATCATTCATGTATTCCTCACCCTTTGCAGACTCGTAAGGTACAAAGTGTGTGAATTGTGTATTGCTAGTGTTTGGCATGTGGCGCCTCACTTCTCCGAAATGACCGGCTTTACAGAGTAAACCGGCAACCCAATTACAGTTGATTCCATTACTTCCTGAGATCAGAAGGTTGGAGAAACTACCAGAAGAAACACTTTTAGGCTAGTACTGATACACAAAAAGTGGAAGGAGTTATTAGATTAATACCGTACAGTGTTATCTACTCTACTGACAATAAGTATGTTTGAGGCAATATTCGATACAACTTATGTATAATGCGTGGGTTAATTGTGAGGAGTCAGAGATGGATTATCGATGGTCGGGACGCGCGCGTGAAATTGAATCGTTCAAAGTAATGGATCTATTAAAACGAGCCAAAGAGTTAGATGCGCAAGGCTGTGATGTTGTGCATATGGAAGCGGGAGAGCCCGATTTCAGTACGGCGCCATTGATCAAGGAGGCTGCTCATCGGGCGATTGATCTGGGGTTTACACAATACACACCATCGGCAGGTATTCCTGAATTAAGACAAGCGATCTCTGGATTTTATAAACAGCGCTATGGTCTGGATATCGCCGCTAACCGCATCATTGTTACCTCGGGTGCTTCCGGTGCCCTGTTGCTGGTTTTCGGCTTGCTGGCCGATCCTGACACCACCTTTATGATGAGTGATCCGGGATACCCCTGTAACCGCCAGTTTTTGCGGATGCTGGAAGCACGCGGGCAACTGGTACCAACCTCTGCGGAGCAGAATTTCCAGTTGACCCCGGAGTTGATTCGTCAGGAATGGAAAGCTAACACGGCAGGTGTTTTGCTGGCATCGCCAGCCAACCCAACCGGCTCCGTCCTTCATAAAGGCGAATTGGCGGCTGTAGCAGAAGCGGTCCGGGAAAAGAACGGCGCTCTGGTGGTCGATGAACTGTATCATGGCCTGACGTATGGATTTGATGCACCCTCGGTGCTTGAGGTAGATCCTGAGGCGTTCGTTATCAATAGCTTTTCAAAGTATTTTGGTATGACAGGATGGCGGCTTGGTTGGATTGTTGCGCCGCAAACGGCTGTGCCGGAAATAGAGAAGCTGTCACAGAATTTATATATCTCACCCCCCACGATATCGCAATATGCGGCTTTGGCGGCTTTCGAACCTGAAACGCTGGCGGTGTTAGAAGAGCGGCGTCATCAGTTTGAGTTGCGTCGTAATTTGCTGGTGGATGGCTTAAGACAACTGGGCTTTAAGATTCCTCTGATGCCGGAGGGTGCCTTTTACGTGTATGCCGATGCATCGCACCTGACAGATAATACATTTGAATATTGTTGGCGCTTGCTAGAAGAACAGCATGTCGCGGTTACACCAGGGTTGGACTTCGGTACTTATCGGGCGAATCAGTTTATCCGCTTCTCCTATACTACCGGGCTGGATCGAATAGAGCTGGCACTGCAGCGCTTGGCAAGAAAAATTAAAGGCTGAGATAGCGGTTTGTTATCAGTCAGTTACCTCATTTATTGACTGAAGGCAAAGTGACCCAGACCTGTCCTTTTTTAACTGTGCTGGGAATGCTTGTAAGCATTTCGCCGGGGCAGGGGCCAGCGATACATTCACCGTTGTCTATGCTAAACAGGGCTCCATGAGTGGCACACTGAATGAAATTTTTTTCCAGGTCGAGAAACTGATGCGGTTGCCACTCTAATGGAACACCGCGGTGAGGGCACAGGTTGAGATAAACGTGGATCTGCCCCTGCTTGTTAACCGCGAAGAGTGAGATATCATCCAGCTGAAAGCCTTTTGAGGTGTCTTCAGGTAAGGTGTCGAGTGTGCAAAGCAGTTGCATGTCAGGGCTCCATCAGGGAAAGTGAATCAGATGCGTAGCATGATGAAGAGCATTCAACCATCACTGAGCATAAGTGATTATAATTCGTGCATATGATACTGCCAGATGAGCCCGGAATACAGCGTGTTAATGAATCACACCTCCATACGTTTTTTGCTGCTAGTGCTGTTTTCGGTCGGCGTGCATGCCGCTTTTTTCTGGGCGGGGCCGCGCGCAGCTGAGCAGAACCTAAATGACCAGAACTTAACTGGACAGAACTTAAATGGACAGAGCTTAAATAAACAGGAACCGCGCAAACCTATTACTGCTTCGTTGTACACTATCAGGTTACATACCGTAGCAGATAGAAGGAGTGTTCTTGACACGCCCTCACCCGTAAAAAAATCTAAACCGCAACCGCAACCGCAACCGCAACCGCAACCGCAACCGCAACCGCAACCGCAACCGCAACCGCAACCGCAACCGCAGACTATTTCTTCTGTGGTATCAGATACGCCGTTAAATAATCAGGCTAACGTCAGTAAAAGCGTAGCAAAGTCGATAGGTGAAGAAGAGGCGGTGGGCGAAGAGGAGAAGGTTATGTTTCTGGATTATCAAACCCTGAAATATCAGGTGCCGCCAGTACCGCCAGAATATCCGCGCATAGCAAAACGACGAGGCGTAGAGGGAACCGTGATATTAATGCTGATGATTAACCGGATCGGCACCGTTGATAGCGTATTAGTTGATCGTAGCTCAGGCTATGCGATGCTGGATAAGGCTGCCATTGAAGCGGCTACACAGTGGCGTTTTGTGCCCGCCATCAACGCAGGAAAACATAGGCTGTCACAGGCACGGATTCCTGTACGTTTTTCTCTGATAGGAGGCGGATAATGTCCAATCAGAGAATGAAAATCAGTCTGTGGATATCTGCATGGGTGTTATTGCCGGTGTTGATGTTGCTTTCGCTCTTGAATGGCTCAGCAGTGTTGTCGCTGAGCGATATCTGGGAGGGCAGTGACTTATCGCGGAGGATTTTGTATGAGTTGCGTTTGCCAAGGGTGTTATTGGTTATGTTATCGGGGGGCTTGTTGGCTATTGCGGGCGCGGTGGTGCAGGCGCTGTTTCGAAATCCGCTGGCCGATCCCGGGTTAATTGGTGTTTCAGGCGGTGCTGCGCTGGCAGCAGTGGCCTGGCAAGTGGTCGCCTCGGCGGCACTGGGTAGCGGTATCTGGGTATCGGCGGGCACGCCGCTGGCCGCTTTTGCGGGCGGCATGCTGGTGACCTTTTTTGTTATTAGAATAGCCCGCAACACCTCTGGCATCTCAGCCCTGACCCTTTTACTCACAGGCATCGCGATTAATGCAATTGCTGGGGCAGGTATTGCCGGGCTCAAATATCTGTCTGACAGCATGACGCTGCGGCAGGTGACTTTTTGGTTAATGGGAAATGTTCAGGGTGCTTCCTGGTGGGCTGTATTGATGTTGTTGCTGATAAGCGTGATTTTCGTACCTGTCTTGATTCGTCATGCCGTGCGGCTCAATTTATTGCTTCTGGGTGAGCAACAGGCGTTACTTCTGGGTATTGATGTTGAGAAAACGCAGCGGCGGTTGGTATTGATTACGGCTTTAATGGTGGGCGCGGTGGTATCTATGATGGGGCTGATAGGATTTGTCGGGCTGGTGGTTCCACATTTAGTGCGCTTAGTGAACGGGCCTGATAATCGTTTTTTATTACCGATGTCGTTTCTTTTAGGTGCGCTGTTGTTACTGCTGGCTGATTTGGTGGCGCGTATTATTGCGGCCCCGGCTGAGTTACCGATTGGCTTAATTACCGCACTAATTGGCGGCCCGGTTTTTCTCTTTATGATTGCTTACCAGCAACGGGGGCGGGGCGCATGCTGAAGGCTCAGCTTCTCTCTGTTAGCCGCAATGGGCAAGCGGTGCTGGATAATGCCAGTGTCGATATACGACCCGGCTGTTTGCATGTCATTCTGGGGCCCAATGGCGCAGGAAAAACAAGCTTGCTGAAAGCCTTGTCAGGCTTAACGACAGTCGATTCAGGGAGTATTCTTCTGCAAGGAAAAAAGATCCAGAGTTACAGCGTAAGTGAGCGCTCACTATTGATGTCGGTTTTGTTACAAGAGCAGTCTCTGGATTTTCCTTTCAAGGTTCGGGATGTCGTTTCGATGGGAGCCTACCCTGTAGATGCCACCTTGTTGCAAATGGAAAGTGTCGTCCAGCAGGCGATGGCTGACTTGGAAATAGAGCACTTAGCAGATCGGAATTATACCGCTTTATCGGGCGGAGAGAAGCAGCGCACGCATGTGGCACGCTTGCTGGTTCAGACCACAGCGGATACCTGTTATGTACTATTGGATGAGCCTTTAAAGGCAATTGATTTGAAGCATCAGGTTGCGCTGATGCAGCAGTTCAGAGCTATGGCTAATCAGGGGAAAGCGGTGTTGCTGGTGTTGCATGACCTGACACTAGCGGCCCGGTTTGCTGATACCATCACGCTGATGGATAAAGGCCGGATAATAAAAACAGGTTCAGTTGAGCAGGTTATGCAACCCGGTATTTTGTCCGGCGTTTTCCAGACGCCTATCAATGCGACACAAGCGATGGGCCATACCTTATTTTTTGTACATTCAATCTAGTCTCGAAATATAGTCCCGGTGGATCAGATCGATCCTACGGTTCTACCAGTCCCTGGGCAATTAGCTGGCTTACCAGTACGTTGATGGCATCATCACTATCCGTATCAACCAGTAAGGTGTGCGTTAATTCAGCATCGGTGAGCAATTGTTGATGCTTTAATTGATCCTGCATGACTGAAACATCAGCATCAGAAGCATCCCCGCCTTCCTGACTTCGGCGTGCTAAGCGCGCTTCTATGAGTTTTACATCACAATAACAGCTGATAATACGCAACGGAATGTCGAGTGAATTGGCCAGATCAATATAGCTTTGGCGTGTACGCTTTCTGATAAAGGTCGCGTCGACAATAACGGAATAGCCGCTTTTGAGTAGCTCTTTGGATAAATTCAGCAGATGCTGAAAGGTGCGTGCGTTCATCTCTTGTCCATAAAGACTGAGGCGTTCACCACGTCGGCATAGCTCACGATAAAGGCGTTTACGTTCAACATCGGAGCGTATTTTGATGCAATCGAGCCGTTCGACCAATTGATTACACAAATAGCTTTTTCCGCTGCCGGAAACACCATGCATCAAGAACAGCGAGGGTTTCTCTTTGCGAGCGTATGTCCGGGTGAGTTGCAGGTAGCGGCGGAACGTCGCTTTATCCGGATGCTCACCGAGCATGGCTACTTTAGCGCGCACCATAGAACGGTATGACTTATAAAAATTAAGCAGCGTCAGGCCTTCGTAATCGCCAGTCAGCTCAAGATAACGGTTCAGGCAACGGTTGGCCCAGCGATATTGGCCTTTCACTTCAAGATCCATGAGAAGGAACGCCAGGTCACAAATAGTGTCTATCCAGCGGAACTGCAGATTAAACTCAATGCAATCAAACAGG
>NZ_JBFIIH010000016.1:0-41453 GCF_041601355.1 Neptunomonas sp. | reverse complement strand
GAAATCTACAAGATGTGGTTGATATGCGTCCTGGCAGTATTTACGCGGCTTTCGGTAGTAAAGATAATTTGTTTAAAGAAGCGTTAAATCGTTATGCCGAGACAAGTGCTGAGAATCTTGCCGACAGTATGGCGCAGGAAACAACCGTTCTTGGAGGGTTAAAGCGATTCCTGCGTAATGTGATTATTTGTAATAAAGGCACTACGCCAAGTGGCATGTGTATGATTGTTAAAAGTGTCGCTGAACTAACGCAAAACGATAGCCCTGATTTACTGGCTCAGGCAAAGGGCATTTTACAAACTATAGAGGCGTCTTTTACTAATATTTTCCAACAAGCCATCAATAATGGTGAAATCAACACACAGAAGAGTCCGGCTGAATTAGCGCGTTACTTCCAAATTCAACTCATAGGCTTAAGAACTTATGCTCAGGTAACCAATGATATTAATGCAGTAGAAAAGTTCATTGACGATATATTTGAAGAGCTGCGCTAACACAATTCATCCGCCAGTTAATAGCATAACGAGGAACAACACCGTGAACGATAAAAAGAGCAACAAGATTAAGTTAGATATTGTATCCGATGTTGTCTGTCCATGGTGCATCGTTGGCTATAAACGCCTGGAAGCCGCCATCAACGAACTGGGACTGCAAGATAGGGTAGAAATTGAGTGGCAGCCGTTTGAACTGAACCCCGACATGCCATCGCAAGGCGAGAATCTGCGCGCCCATGTGCTGCGCAAATACGGTGCCAAGCGCGACGACAGTGACAAAGCCCGCGCTAACATCAGTGCCCAGGGTGCTGAGTATGGGTTTACCTTTGATTATTTTGAAGAGATGAAGATCGTTAACACCCGCGATGCGCATCTGTTGCTGGATTTTGCCCATGAAGAGGGCTTGCAGCATCAGCTAAAACAGCGTTTGTTTGCCGCCTTCTTTTCGGAGCATAAGGATGTATCAGATCGCGCCGTCTTGCTGGCAGAGGCTGAGAGCGTAGGTCTGGATCCCGCTGCTGCGGCGTTAGCCTTGGATGATACCGAGCGTCGTCGCCGCGTATTAGGCCAAGAGGCTCAGTGGCAGCAACAGGGGATTTCAGGTGTGCCAACAGTGATCTTCAACCGCAGCAGTGCCATGACTGGTGCGCACACGCAGGGCAGCTACAAAGATGTGCTGCGAAAGTTAGCAAGCCAGTAGCCACTCATTTCATGTCGTGGATAATTTAACAATCATGAACGGCCACACAAAGCCAAGGGCGCTAAACCGCCATTGATGGTGGCCTGACCTCTACTTTTGCTTACCGTTACTTTACCGTGGTAATTTATTGGGCGGATGGATTGTAAAGCGTATCGAAAAAGCAGCCATTTAGAGATCAATTTCTATCTGGAACAATACGATTTTAACGAAGATTCAGTTATTACTGCCTTTGTCAAAGCCATCAGACAATTCTGTCAGTTTTAACAATGTGACTCGGTGTCTTTGACTAATGCCTACCCAAAACACCTAACCCAACGTTTGCACAGTGTGCTACAACCTTTAGGATGACACCAAGATAAAGGCATCACGCCGCCAGCAAGTGCCAGATGCTCAGTCTTTGCGATTGACTGCTGACGGGTTTTCCGCCATCAGGGATACATGGAGCAATTTATGAATAATCCGCATTATCTGTTCATCTTGCTAGCCAGTATGTTGCTTTCAGCCTGCGCCCAGTTCACACCTTATCGAACCGAAATGCCAGATCCGAAATCCGCAGAGTACACGCCGTTCAAGTGTAAGGTGGATGATAGTCCTCCAAGTCTGATTGATGAAAACATGCCCGACACGGCCCTGGAACTCTGTGACAGTCCGACATCTACCGGCTCACATGCCATCCAGCATCGTTATTACCAGGTCTGGGCTAATCCGGATAAAATCAGCAGGAAGAAAGGGGACTATCACCTTTCTTTCGTCGAGTTTGATGACCAGGGCTGGTTCGCCGACCGCCGCCAGATGGAAGCGCTCTTTGAGCTCCTCAAGACACTAGAGGAAAAGAACGACGGCTCCACACTGATTTACGTTTACGCGCATGGATGGAAGCACAACGCGAGTTCTTGCGACAACAATGTTGTCTGCTTTTCCAGGCTGTTGGAGCGTACTGACCTCCTGCAGCGGGTAAATGCAGACAGTGCTACTCTGCCCAGAAACGTGGTCGGAATTTACATCGGTTGGCGGGGGCTGCCCTTTAATGGCCCCCTTAACAACCTGTCTTTCTGGTCCCGCAAAGATACCGCGGCGCGCGTGGGGCGCGGTGGCGTCTTCGAGCTTTTAACGCGCCTGAAGGACTACCGCGACAATCGGTTCAAGGACTTTTGTGTTAATCAGTTGAAGCAGGACAGCATTGATTCCCAGGCGCGTCTGCAAAATTTTCCAGACTGTGCACGCTATGCTGCTGCAAAAGATTTACCGCATGAGAACACGGTGAACCGTGAGTCTATGAATCCGCCTAACAGTAATCCTACACAACTTGTGATCAGCGGGCATAGCTTCGGTGGCCTCGTCATCTACTCGGCGCTGTCGCACGCCTTGATGGAGCGCGCTGCAAAAACCACCAGCAACGGCAAGGGGGCGGAATACGAAAGGGCGCAGAGCTTTGGAGATTTCGTGATATTAGTCAATCCGGCCTTTGAGGGCTCGATGTACGAGCCTCTGTTTAACATCGCCATTAATCGCTGCTACGACCCCAAACAAAAGCCGGTGATGATGATCGTTACCTCCGAAGCAGATAAAGCTACCGGCAGCGCATTTCCTATGGGCCGTGCTCTGGGCACGATCCTTCAGCATGCGAAGTCTTCCGAACAGAAAGACAGCATGCACAAAACCATAGGCCACAATGACAGGTACCTGACGCATCGCCTGACGTCGGACGGTAAAAAAGCAAAAGAGATACCAGACAAGAGGGCGTGCCCCTGTAAGTATCTTGAGGCAACATCTGATAGGGATGTCGAGACGATGTTGTTGCCCCTGTACTCGACAATTATAGACAACGCTATTGCCGGGGCCTACAGCGAGCCCGGCCTGAAACCCTACGGACAGCAGGTCATGCTGACTCCAGCACCCTGGGAGTGCTCGATCGAGGAAAATACTTTCCAGCATTGCCTCACCAAGCCTGGTCAGTCGACATTGGATCCGATGTACACAGGCCGATACCCATACCTGGTCGTCAAAACGGATGCAGGGGTCATCGCTGATCACAACGCCATCTATAACGAGCGTTTTACCGATTTTACGATGGCCTTTATTACCGAACACATCGCCGCTCATCCCAGGTCCTGGGCGCCTGCGACGGCCCCAGTACAGAGCTGCTTTAATGAGGAGTTCCCTCGCACAGGTGCTGCTCTGCTGCCAAATAAGCGTTCATGCCAATTGGCTAATGGAGATTCCTGTAGCGTTCCATAATGTAACAGGCTGAAGCACGGTGTTAAGCACTTGCGTGGAGTCATTTGATAACAAGAGGTAAGAATTTTGATTACTCTTTCACAATTAACTGAGTTGTTAGGATGGGCATCAGCGCTTAATGTCGGCTACCTTTTTTTTGCCACTCTCATTCTTATGTATATGAGAGGAGCGGTATCTTCTCTTCATAGCAAGATGTTTAATATTGACGAAAAGGAATTAAGCGCTAAGTATTTGGATTTTTTGAGCCAGTATAAGGTAGTGACATTGGTTTTTATGGTTTCACCTTATATTGCTTTAAAAATTATGGGTTACTAACTAAGTGGCTACTCATTAAGGGCTTAATAAGCCATCAAGTTGAGCACCTTACGCTACGCTTCAGTCACTATATTGGCCAGATGCTCTGTGCTATGGCTGTGGGTTTCAAACTTGCGGCAGCCCCGTCATTGCTGACTTCCAGATTGTCTTCGTTTTAATCCTCCCGTTAGTGTTAAAATGCTTGTCTTCAACACTCATTTAGCGTCAAACGATCCCGGAAATAATATTCAAATGGAAATCAAAGTAAATTTTTTAGACAATCTCAGACTCGAAGCCAAGTTTGATGATTTCACCGTCACCGCAGACCAGCCTATTCGTTATAAAGGTGATGGATCTGCACCCAGTCCTTTTGATTACTTCTTAGCTTCGTCGGCGCTTTGTGCAGCGTATTTTGTGCGGGTTTATTGTTTGGCGCGGGATATCCCCACAGACGATATTAAGCTCTCGCAAAATAATATTGTTGATCCGGAAAATAGATACAAACAGATTTTTCAAATACAGGTAGAGCTTCCAGAGAGTATTTCTGATCGGGATCGTGAAGGCATATTGCGCTCTATCGACCGATGCACTGTTAAAAAAGTCGTTCAACAAGGCCCGGATTTCAAAATTGAACAAGTCGAGAGCCTCGAAGATGAAGCGTCGCTTTTGTACACGGACAGTACCGAAAGCGATGCCAATACAAGAATTATTGGTAAAGACCTTCCGCTGGAAAAAACCATTGCCAATATGACAGCGATTCTGGCTGATCTGGGTATTAAGATAGAAATTGCTTCGTGGAGAAATATTGTCCCGAATGTGTGGTCGCTGCATATCCGTGACGCGGCGTCACCGATGTGTTTTACGAATGGGAAAGGAGCGAGCAAAGAAAGCGCACTGTGTTCGGCGCTGGGTGAGTTCATCGAACGCGCCAGCTGTAACTTCTTCTATAACGATCAGTTCTTCGGCGAAGATATTTGTAACAGTAAGTTTGTTCATTACCCTAATGAAAAGTGGTTTAAAGCAGGCCCGAACGATGCATTGCCTGCGGGGCTGATGGATGAAGCCTGTTTAGCGATTTACAATCCGGATGATGAACTCAGAGCATCTAACTTAATTGATACAAACTCCGGCCTTAGCGAACGTGGCATTTGTGCTTTACCTTTTGTTCGTCAATCAGATCAGCAAACCGTGTATTTTCCTTCTAATCTTATAGAAAATTTATTTCTCAGTAATGGTATGAGTGCCGGGAATAATATCTACGAAGCCCAGGTACAGTGTCTTTCTGAAATATTTGAACGTGCAGTCAAAAGGCAGATTATTGAAGAGGAAATTGTTTTACCTGATGTTCCGCAACATGTTCTGCAACAATATCCGCAAATTCTTGAGGGTATAAAAGGGCTGGAAGAGAACGGTTTCCCTGTCATGGTTAAGGATGCGTCTTTAGGGGGCGTGTTTCCTGTGATGTGCGTCACCTTGATGAACCCTAAAACAGGCGGTGTTTTTGCTTCTTTTGGTGCGCATCCAAGCTTTGAAGTGGCTTTAGAGCGTAGCTTGACTGAGCTCTTACAAGGCAGAAGCTTCGAAGGCTTAAATGATGTGCCGCCTCCGACCTTTAACAGTATGGCAGTTACAGAGCCGAATAATTTTGTTGAACATTTTATTGATTCAACCGGCATTATTTCTTGGAAGTTCTTTAGCGCTAAGCATGATTATGAGTTCTGTGAATGGGATTTCTCAGGGACTAACGAGCAAGAAACCAGCTGTCTCATGAACATATTGGCTGACCTTGGCAAAGAGGTTTATATTGCCGTGCATGAGGATTTAGGTGCAACGGCATGCAGGATTTTAGTGCCCGGATACTCAGAGATTTATCCGGTAGAAGACCTTGTCTGGGATAACACCAACAAGTCCCTTTATTTCAGGGAAGATATCTTAAACATCCATTCACTGGATGATGAGGAGTTGGTCAGTTTAGTTGAGCGCTTAGAAGAGAGTGAGCTGGATAATTACACCGACATTAAAACACTCATCGGTATTGAATTTGATGAGAATACCGCATGGGGACAGCTTGATGTCGGTGAATTAAAAATCCTTATCTATTTGGCCCTTGAGCAATATGAAGAGGCAAGTGAGCTCGTACAAGATTACATTAGCTTCAATAACAATACAGTGGCTCGCGGTTTGTTCTATCAAGCGATCAATGTTGTGCTCGATATTGTGCTGGATGATGAACTTGAACTTGAAGACTATTTGCCTAACCTGGCCAGAATGTATGGTGCCGATACGATGGAGAATGTCGTTGGCTCGGTTGCCGGAGAGATTAAATTCTATGGGTTAACCAAGACCAGCATGAAACTGGAAGGCCTGGATAGGCACCTAAAGTTGATTGAGAGCTATAAAAAGCTACATAAATACAGAGCAGATGGCATGTTGAATTAATCAACCAGATTTTACTTTGTATAGATATGATTATGGATGGTGTTATGGATATTCAGCGTATAAACCCGTGTGCTCGTTGGTCAGATGTTACTGTCTTTAAAGGCATTGCTCATTTTGTAGAAGTCCCGGAGGATGCCAGCCAAGATCTGGCAGGGCAGGTTAGCCAGGTTTTTTCTCAAGCTGAAGCATCTCTGGCGAGTGTCGCCAGTGATAAATCGCAGCTCTTATCAGTGACTATTTATGTGACTGATTTTGCTCATTTAGATACGCTCAATATGGCATGGGAGGCTTGGTTGCCGGTCGGATGTGCCCCAAGCAGAGCTTGTGTAAAAGTAGAATTAGCCAATCCGGCCTATCTGCTTGAAATTGCGTTTGTAGCGGCGACTGCTGAGTGAGATAGAGTGGCTGTTGCTGGTTAGTTACTCTTTGCCAGTAGTTAAGGGGAGGAAAGGGTCAAGAGGTAGTAGGCAAAATTAAAAGGTAGCAGCAAAAAAGTGGCCAATATTCTCTATTGGCCACTTGTGCGTCTGATGCTTTTTACCACTCTTGCGAATGAATGACTTCAGGTGTTTCCTGCATCTGAATAAACTCAATTAATTGATCAATCTCACGTTCATTAAAGACGGGTATGCCGTGTCGCTGTAGTTCCGATGCCGTTACACCGCTATCCGGTGTTAGTGTGTCATTAAACTCACCGTTGTAAGTTTGACGGTTACCACAGGACGGGCTTCTGCTTTTGAGCAGTGCGCAGCAAGCTCCGCTTTCTTTTACTTTATCTACGGCGAGTTCCGCGCCTTTTAAGAACTGGGGTGTAACATCCTCTCCTTGAATATTGACAACCATCACAGGGTGGCGGGATGTGATTTCTGCGGGTAGGCGTGGGGCTGTTAAACCGCCGGCTATTTCCGGACAGAAGTGAACCAGGCGTCCTTCTTCCTGCCATCGTTTAATCTGCGGGTGTTCGAGCAAGCTGTGTTGGCCGTCATATCTGACTTTGTGACCTAAAAAGCAGGCACTCACGAGTATTTTTTTCATTCTTATAAGGGTCTCGGGTTTGTCTGGTGCGCATTCTAACGTCTATGGCCCAAAGTACAATGTTATAAGGCTATAAAGTTGTGATCTAACCAATAAATATTGTTTTAGTGCTATTCCTAAGTCTATATCGATGAATTTTTTATAACCTATTGATTTTAAAAGACTCTATACTTTTTGTTTACGTAAAGGTAAAGGAAAGTATGAATAGTTCTTTACGAATACGTAAATTGCAGATATAAAATTAGGGGTAAATACTTAATGGAAGACACCCATGCACTTATCTCTCACCGAAGAACAGCAAATGATTCAGGATGCGGCTAAAAAGTTTGCAGAAAGTGAATTGCAACCGGTAGCTGAAAAACTGGACCAGACAAAAGACTATGAAATCACCAAAGCCCATTGTAAGAAATTAGCTGAGCTTGGGTTTATGGGGCTGAATATTGATGCTGACTACGGTGGGACTGAAGCCGGAGTGGTCGCGTTTAGTTTGGCTATTACTGAGATTGCCAAAGCATGTGCTTCAACGGCAGTAACCATGTCGGTAACCAACATGGTTGCTGAAATCATTCAGGTAGTCGGTAATGAAGCGCAGAAAGAAAAATACTTACCGAAAATCTGCTCTGGCGAATACCTCAGCGGTAGTTTTTGTTTAACTGAAGCGGGGGCCGGTTCCGACCCATCCGCTATGCGTACCCGCGCCACGAAAACTGACGACGGTTGGTCTATCAGCGGCACTAAACAGTGGATCACCAGTGCGTCTTTTGCCGGCGTGTTTGTGGTGTGGGCAGTCACCGATGCAGACGCGCCTAAAGGCAAAGGTATTTCATGCTTTCTTGTAGAAGCAGCGACACCCGGCATCACCGTAGGGCCGGGCGAGAAAAAAATGGGCCAGCATGGTTCGGCTACAAACGAAGTGCATTTTGAAAACTGCCTGGTGCCTGATTCAGCCGTGCTTGGCAAGCTCAATGACGGTTTCCGTATTGCGGTGGCGGAACTTGCAGGTGGACGTATCGGTATTGGGTCCCTGGCTTTAGGTATTGGCTTAGCGGCGATGGATTATGCAACCCGGTATGCGACAGAACGTAAACAGTTTGACAAACCTATTTCTGAATTTCAGGGTTTGCAATGGATGATTGCAGATCGAGCTACCGAGCTTGAAGCAGCAAGATTATTATTAATGAGTGCTGCCGATAAAAAAGAGCGTGGTTTACCTTTTGCGAAAGAAGCCTCAATGGCAAAACTCTTTGCCAGTGAAAAAGCTAACCAGGCCTGTTATACCGCTTTGCAGCTATTAGGCGGCTACGGCTATATGCAGGAATACCCATTAGAACGTATGACACGTGATGCCAGAATCACGTCTATTTATGAAGGCACCAGCGAAGTGCAGCGCATCGTTATTGCACGTGAAATCTTGCGTGAATACCGGTAAAGCAAAGATGAAACCATTAGCTGGGTTAAAAATTCTCGATTTCTCAACCTTACTGCCCGGGCCTTATGCAACCATGTTGTTGTCGGACATGGGCGCTGATGTTTTACGCGTTGAGTCCCCATCACGGCCTGACCTTGTTAGGGAAATGACGCCACAGATGAGTGGTCAGTCGGCTGCCTTTGAATACCTTAATCGTGGCAAGCAATCATTAGCGATTAATCTTAAAAAAAGTGAAAGCGCCGAGATCATTCAATCACTTTTAGCTGAGTACGATATTGTTGTTGAGCAGTTTCGACCGGGTGTGATGGCTCGACTGGGACTGGGGTATGATCAGTTGGCTAAGATCAATCCTCAGCTTATTTACTGCTCCATTACCGGTTACGGGCAGACGGGTCCGTATAGAGATCGTGCCGGTCATGACATCAATTATCTGGCCTTAAGTGGTATCTCTGCATCGTCCGGTCGAACCGAAGCGGGACCCCTGTTAGCTGGGGTACAAATTGCTGATGTTGCAGCGGGATCCCAGCCAGCTGTCATCGCCATTCTTGCGGCGGTTATTCAACGCTCAACAACGGGGGCCGGGCAGCACATTGATATCGCCATGAGTGATCAGTGTCTGGCATTGCAGCCCTTGTTGATGCCGGGGGTTATAAATGGCGAAACGACTATCCAGGCGCAATCACATTTCCTGAATGGCGCCGGCATCTATGATTATTACGTCACGTCAGATAAGCGTTATATGGCGGTGGGTAGCTTAGAGCCACAGTTCAGGCGTCGGCTACTTGAGGTTCTGGGTCACCCGGAGTGGATAAATGAAGCGGATGACCGGCTTAAACATTGTCTTGCTGATATTTTTATTCAGCAGGATCAGGCGTTCTGGTCTGATCGGTTCGCAACGACTGATGCGTGTGTGGAGCCCGTGTTGGCGATGGATGAGGCGCTTGTGCATCCGCATAACATGGCGCGTCAGGTGATCACCGAGAACCCTTCTGGTACAAAACAGATAAAACCTACCCCTTATCTTGACGGGATGAGCTCAGCATCAGTAGCCGCTGCGCCTGTGTGTGGACAGGATAATCAAAAGGTACTGCAAGCGTTGGGGCTTTCTGCGGAACAGATAACAACACTGGCCGATTCTGGTTTGTTTACATAGCCGCTTTTAACAAGATGTTAGGGCAGGTTTTAAGAATAATGATAAAAATGAGAGGACTAAAATGAGCAATACGGACTATCAGTCATTTTATGACAACTTCACTCCTGCTGCTGTAGAAGAGCAGCTGATTGGGAGCTTGAAGGAAGGTTTTAACGTCTGTGAAGAGATCTGTGATCGTTGGGCAGAGGGTGATCGCATTGGTCTGTTTTACGAAGGGGTTACGCGCCCGGCATCCCAGCACAGCTATGCTGAGTTAAAAGAAAAATCAGCAAAATTCGCTAATTTTCTGACGTCACAGGGAATTGGTAAAGGTGATCGCGTTGCGGCATTACTACCACGCACACCTGAACTCATGGTGGTTATTCTTGGCACGTTACGCGCTGGCGCTGTTTATCAGCCGCTTTTCACGGCGTTTGGATCGGGAGCCATTGAATACCGTCTGAGCACCGCTAAAACAAAACTGGTCGTTACTGATGCTGATAACCGCAGCAAACTGGACTCAGTAAAAGCTTGTCCTCCTATTATGGTGGTAGGTGATGCAGACGTGGTGAAAACTGAAGCAGGCGACCTCTCGTTTAACGACGAAATAAAAAATCAGTCAAATGAATTTGAACCGGTTCGCATCGGTGCGAATGAGCCATTCCTGCAGATGTTTACCTCAGGCACGGTAGGTAAAGCGAAAGGGGTCGCTGTTCCTGCACGCGCTATTATGTCTTTTTATGTCTATATGCGTTATGCCATTGGTCTGCGCCCTGATGATGTGTATTGGAACGTTGCAGATCCTGGCTGGGCATACGGTCTTTACTATGCGGTAGTTGGCCCACTGCTGTTGGGTAACGGTACGCATTTTGATGAGCACGGCTTTACCCCTGATTCAACCTACAACATGATTCGCAAATACGGTATTACCAACCTGGCGGCGGCGCCAACAGCATATCGTATGCTGATGGCCAATGATGATGTATTGGCAGAAAATGAGTCCCTGGGATTGCGTGTTGCCAGCAGCGCAGGAGAGCCGTTAAACCCTGAAGTGATTAACTGGGTTAAGCGTCGTCTCGGATGTACTGTTATGGACCACTACGGCCAGACAGAAACCGGTATGACCTGTTGCAACCATCTTGAACTTGAGCAAAGTATTGTGCGTGTCGGCTCAATGGGTTTCTCGCTTCCGGGCCATCGTGTGGTCGTGCTCAGTTCAGACTATGAAGAGCTGGGTGAAAACGAAATAGGGCAGTTGGCGGTCGATGTTGAAAAGTCACCTCTTTTCTTTTTTCAGGGATATACCTGGGGTGAGAAAGACCCTTTCAAAGGCCGTTATTATCTGACAGGTGACGTCGTCATGAGTCACGGTGACGGGAGTTACTCTTTCACCGGTCGTGATGATGACATTATCACGACGGCGGGGTATCGCGTTGGCCCGGCCGATGTAGAAAGCACCTTGCTTGAACATGAAGCGGTTGCTGAGTCGGGTGTCATAGGTAAACCAGATGAGAAGCGTGGTGCGATCATTAAAGCGTATGTTGTGATCAAGCCACAGTTCGACCCAAGCGTAGAGTTAGCGGAAGAGTTGAAGCAGTTGGTACGTAACCGTTTATCGACACACGCGTTCCCTCGTGAAATCGAGTTTGTTGATGAGTTACCGAAAACGCCCAGTGGTAAAATTCAACGCTTTATTCTGCGTAATCAAGCGCGCGACGAAGTATAGATATCATCCGCTAAACCTTTAATTTGCTTAGCATCGATCAGCATAAGGAATAAATTTCTTATGCTGATCTGTTTATGGCCATTCAGGGAAAATTTATGAATTCATCGTTGGACGAAGCCAGGCGTGTTTTTAAGGTTGCTCCTTTCATCACAGCACTGGGCTGCCAGCTCGATAAACTGGAAGCAGGGGTGTGCCATAGTCATATCGTTCTGCAAGAGATGCACCAGCAACAGGATGGCTTTGTGCATGCGGGCGTACAGGCAACACTGGCAGACCACACTGCGGGAACCGCCGCTGTCACCCTGATTGAACAGGGCCAGCGGGTATTGACGGCAGAGTTTAAAATCAACCTGTTGCGTGCGGCTAAAGGATCAGCGCTGGTTTGCCACAGCACTATTCTGAAGCCCGGGAGAATGCTGATTATAGCTGAGTCCGAAGTGTATGCGCGTCAGGCGGATAACTCCCTTGTTTTGGTATCAAAAGCGACAGTGACGTTAGCTGTCACGAATAAGTAAACAAAAAAATAAACAGTAGGATTTCTATTATGTCTCAAGTGATGAGTTTCATCGAAATGCGTGACTTTCTTGCTGAGCAATTTCCGCAAGGCGATCAATATGGTGTGCTTGAGGCGCTGGGAGGTGGTTGGTCTGAAATGCGCCTGCCCATCGATGAACAACATTTACGCCCGGGCGGAACTGTTTCCGGGCCGGCCATGATGGCATTGGCTGATGTCGCCATGTATGCAGCGCTGCTGAGTAAAATTGGCCCGGTTGCACTGGCTGTGACAACTAATCTTAATATTAACTTTTTGCGCAAACCTAAAGCAAATATGGATATTGTTGCCCGGGCAGAAATTCTGAAAGTAGGTAAGCGTCTCGGTGTGGGTGAGGTTTACATTAGCTCACGTGGGGAAGACGACCCCGTTGCACATGTGACGCTGACATACTCAATTCCGGAGCATTAATGATGGCAGTTAACTGGTCTGATCAAATCATTGATATGGGGCATGGAATGCGTTTGTCCGTGCGCCTGGGTAAACACGCAGAGCAGCATGCCGGCCGAGCGGTGTTATTACTGTTACATGAAGCGCTGGGCTGTATTGCTATGTGGAAAGATATTCCTGAGCAACTTGCCGCAGAGACAGGCTGTGATGTGGTGGTTTATGAGCGGCAGGGATATGGATTATCTTCGACAATTGAGTTGCCTCGCGATGAGGATTATCTGCTAGAGGAGGGGGAGGTATGGTTACCCCGCTTAATCGATAAACTGAAACTCAATAACGTTTTTCTTCTTGGGCATAGTGATGGTGGTTCGGTCGCGCTGATTGGTGCGGCGAGCATGCCCTGGCTGGTTAAAGGCGTTATAACCGAAGCCGCTCATATTTATATCGATCATTTAACGACGGCCGGTATTACAGAAGCTGTTGATCGCTACGAGACGACCAACTTAAAAGATAAATTGGCCAAGTATCATGGAGAACGTACTGATCTGTTATTTCGTGCCTGGCATGAAACCTGGTTACGCGAGCGTAAGCAGCCGATGAACTTACGCCCTTGGCTGCCACGCATAGAGTGTCCCGCATTAATTATTCAGGGACGAGAAGATTATTATGGTGTGCCTGAACAGGTAACCGATATTTGTGCAGGTATAGGCGCGAGGGCTGAGTCACTTTTTCTGTCAGAATGTGGCCATGTTCCACATTTTGAGGCACGCGAAAAAATGATCTCTGCTGTTGTTCGTTTTATAAAACAACACAACTCAGCATAATAGTTGAACACAGCCGCCAACACTCAACGAGCGCTTAAGTGATATTCAACCGGTTTGCCTGTTGTACCAGGTCAGGCAAACTGGCTGCCCGCATCTTGCTCATAACACGTGCACGGTGTACTTCAACTGTTTTTGGACTAATGCCCAGTGATTCCGCAATTTCACGGTTGGACTGACCGCTGACCACCAGCGCCATCACCTCTTTTTCGCGTTTGCTCAGTGAATTATAGTGACTACGCGATTGTGATAGGGCGGTATTGTCTTTAAACATCTCGGTCGCACGTTGCAGACCCATCTCAACCAGTCGCAGTAATACTTCATCATCAAACGGTTTTTCAATAAAATCCAGTGCACCGTTTTTCATAGCGTTGACGGCCATAGGAATATCTCCGTGGCCACTAACCACGATAATGGGCAGCTTGATGTGACGTTCAAGCATAATCTGCTGCAATGCCAGACCGTTGATTTCAGGCATGCGAACATCTAAAAGCATACAGCCCATATCGCCTTTATAACGATTCAGAAAGTCTTGCGCAGAGTTAAAGCCAATGACATGAAAATTGTCTGATTCGAGCAGCCACTTCATTGAATCTCTAAAATCGTTATCGTCATCGACAATAAATACGGTTCCACTTGCTCTTTGTGTCATCAATTTTTCCTTACCGGAACTTTAAAATGAAATTTAGTGCCATTAGTGCCATCACTCTCGGCCCATAGCTGTCCGCCATGGGTTTCAACTATCGTTTGTGAAATCGCGAGGCCCATTCCCAAGCCTGTTGATTTTGATGTAATGAAAGGTTCAAACAGTGTATTTAACCCTTCTGCTGAAATCCCATTCCCTTCATCCTGAACTGAGATGTAAATATATCCGTGTAACTGATGGGTGGTGATAATAACCGGACGATACGTTTTATCACAGTCGCTATAAGCCTCAATTGCGTTACGCACCAAATTTAATAATACCTGTTCAATCTGAATCTTGTCTGCCAGGAGTTTGGGTGCTTTGGGGTCTAACTCAAAACTGAAGGTGATATTATGATCGATAGCTTCCTGGTTCAAAAAACCAATCACATCAACACAGGACTCATTGATAGAAAATTCGACACGCTGAAAGTCGGTCCTTTTAACAAAGCTGCGCATCCGCTTAACAATCTCTGCTGCACGTTTGGCCTGTTTAGTGATCAGCTTCATGGAGTGTGTTATCTGCGGCAGATTGGACTCGTTGGTGCCTTCTTCAAGGCGCCTCAGACTGCCCCTGCAATAGTTCAGAATGGCCGCTAATGGCTGATTGATCTCATGTGCCAATCCGGTCGCCATTTCGCCGACAGACAAAAGGCGTGACATATGTGCCATCTCTAGTTGCTGTCTTTTTGCTTGCTCTTCTGCTCTGCGCTTAAGTGTTATATCGCGGCCAATAATAGAGTAATACTCTACCTGCATATTTTCAGTGCGATTTCGGTGCGCGATAACCTCACGTATCTCTGCTATGCGGTTATGATTTTCTGCCATTTTTATCGGTACACTCCCGTACCAGGTACCATGTTGTGCCGCATGGTTGAGTGCGTCCTGAACGAGCGTATTAAAAATATCCGTTTCAAAGATCTGGTCGAGATAAAAGACGACCAGGTTTTCTTTTTCACTCCCCAATGTCCGGTAGGCCGATTCATTCATATAAGTTAACTGCATGGACTGATGATTACAGAACATGATTAAATCGCTGGATGCCTCAACGACACGGGCAAGACGCCGGATAGAGCGTTGAGCCATCTCGCGTTCCGTCACATCCCGTGAAACACAGATGATTTCAACGGACTTACCCTTTTCATCACGGATGGTTTTGCTGGTTGTTTCCAGCCAGATGTAATGGCCATCCTTGTGTCGATATCGGTAGGTATTGGTATACATGCCGCGTCGGTAATGAACCGTTTCCGCTCTTTTAAGCAGATTATCTGCATCTTCGGGATGAAACAGGTCGTATCCCTTAGTGCCAATGATTTCTTCTACACTGTAGCCAAGTACGCGCTCTACTGCCGGGTTAACATCGATGAATATCCATTCAGCGGTTGCCGTGTGGCGAGAAATCATATCGGTAGATTGTTCAGCAAGTAGGCGATACCTGTCTGCTTCTTCGCGATATTTTCGAAGTTCATGTGCGATACTTTCGTGCATTTTTGTCTCTTGGCTTGCCTATGCTGCGTATATTTACAAATATAGTATGACTTTAGGCTAGGTTGTGTAACAAGGAAAATTGCGTATCATTATGCAGAAGTAAGGGTTTTTGCTTATTTTCAGGCGTTTTAAATGCATTGGTATAGCGCTAAACCTTTAAGTATTTATAACTCATAGTGAGTAAAGGGAACATAATGTCACACATTAATCACAATCCTTATATTATGGGACTTGATAAGAATGAAGCCAATTATTCTGTATTAAGTCCTTTGTCTTTTATTCAGCGCTCTGCCAGTGTGTACCCAAACCATCCGGCCGTTGTCCATCATGATACCCGTCGCACCTGGTCAGAAACCTATAAGCGTTCTATCAGGCTTGCCAGCGCACTGACAAAAAATGGTATCAAGAAAGGCGATACCGTTGCTTTTATGGCACCCAATATTCCAGAATTATTTGAAGCGCATTTTGGTGTTCCAATGGCAGGTGCCGTTCTGAATGCATTAAATACACGTCTTGATGCTGAGGCGCTTGCTTTCATTATTCAACACGGCGAAGCAAAAATGATTTTTGTTGATCGTGAGTTTTCTGAAGTCATTTCCCGTGCAGTAAAAATGGTGCAGCATAAGCCGGTAGTGATCGATATTGATGACTTGTACTATGAAGGCGGTGAGCTGATAGGCACAACTGACTATGAAGCTTTTATCGCACAAGGTGATGAAGACTTTAACTGGTCGTTACCCGAAGATGAATGGGATGCCATCACGCTGAATTATACATCAGGCACCACAGGTAACCCGAAAGGAGTGGTTTATCATCATCGCGGTGCACACCTGAATGCTGTCAGCAATCTGATTTCCTGGAACATGGGCTCCCACCCTTCGTACCTGTGGACACTGCCAATGTTTCATTGCAATGGATGGTGTTTTCCCTGGAGTATGGCTGCATGTGCGGGTGTGAATGTTTGTCTGCGTCATGTCCGGGCTGATGACATATATAATGCTATCCGCGACGAACGAGTGAATCATTTCTGTGGAGCGCCGATTGTTCTTAATATGCTCAACAATGCGGACGATCAGCTTAAGGCAGGCATCGATCATCAGGTGAAAGTGATGACTGCAGGTGCGCCACCTCCGGCATCGGTTATTCAAGGTATGGAAGAGATGGGCTTTTCCGTGACACATGTCTATGGCCTGACTGAAACATACGGGCCTTGTGTTGTGTGTGCATGGCATGATGAGTGGGACGAAAAAACCGTAGAAGAGAAGTCTCGTCTGAAATCCCGTCAAGGCGTTAAGGTGCCTATGCAAGAGGGCCTTATGGTTGCTGACCCTGAAACGATGGTGCCTGTTCCTCAAGACGGTAAAAGCATCGGCGAAATATTCATGCGCGGTAACCTTGTCATGAAAGGATACCTGAAAAATCCATCGACAACTGATGAAGCTTTCGAAGGTGGTTGGCTACACTCAGGTGATTTGGCGGTATGGCATGCTGATGGATATATTGATATCAAAGACCGCTCTAAAGATATCATCATCTCCGGCGGAGAGAATATCTCCAGTGTCGAGGTAGAAGATGTACTTTATCGCCACAGTTCTATCATGGAAGCCGCGGTTGTTGCTCAGCAGGATGAAAAGTGGGGCGAAGTGCCTTGTGCCTTTGTTAAAGTAAAAGACGGTGCAGAGGTTACCGCTGAGGAAGTGATGGAATTCTGCCGTGCCAACATGGCTCGCTTTAAAGCACCTAAAAAAGTAGTGTTTGGTGATCTGCCTAAAACGTCTACCGGCAAAATACAGAAGTTTCTGTTACGCGATCAGGCAAATGGAAAATAACACTGTGTAATCTATTCGTGTTGTAACTGTGATGTAACAACAAACGCCCCGAATTTCGGGGCGTTTTTATAATAAAAGAATGAATTATGCTGTTTCGCGACGATCTACCATGAAAGTAGCGCTTCCTGTCGCAACCAGTGTGTCGCCTACATGTACATCAGTTTTAGTAGTGACGCGACGGCGTTTTTCGTCTATCTCGGAAATCGTCAGTGTCGCTTTTGCCGTGTCGCCAATAAAAACGGGAGCACGAAACTTAATTTGCTGATCAATATAAATAGCGCCTGGCCCGGGTAGGCGTGTGCCGGCAACGGTCGAAATGAGTGCAGCACTGAACATGCCGTGCACAATACGCTTTTTAAACGGGGTTGTTTTAGCGTATTCGTCATTGATGTGAATCGGATTGTTATCACCTGAAATACCGGCAAACATATATACATCTGATTCTGAAATGGTTTTAGCATAAAAAGCACTCATGCCCACTTCAAGATCTTCCAGATAATAACCGTGAAGTTCCTGCATATTAATCTCCTATGATAAATTGGGTAACTCTAGACTATACATATAATCCAAAGTATTAGGGTAAATCCGTAGCGATCTAAAATTATATGATAGAATAAGTGAATTCCCTGATAGATGCGAGAGAGATGTATCTATCATTTGGTCTCCTAACCTGGCTACAGAGAGAAGATGACACATGGCTGATTATAAAGCGCCTGTAAAAGATATGCAGTTTGTACTGGAAAATATATCCCGCATGCCTCAACTGGCTGCAATGACTACCTTTGAAGATGCGACTCCCGATATGGTAAGCGCCATTCTGGAAGAAGCTGGTCGTGTGTCAGCTGCTGTTATTGCTCCCACGAATGTTACAGGAGATGAACAGGGTGTTCGTCTTGAAAATGGAACCGTTAAAATTCCGGACGGTTTTGCTGATGCATACAAGCAATATGCAGAAGGTGGGTGGGGGTCGTTACAATTTGATCCTGAATACGGTGGTCAGGGTTTACCTTATTCTTTATCTACATCCGTTATGGAAATGTGGCAATCCGCAAATATGTCGTGGGGTTTATGCCCATTGCTGAGCCAGGGGGCTGTAGAAGCACTTTATCTGAACGGTAGCGATCAATTAAAAAGTACCTATCTGCCGAATATGATCAGCGGAGAGTGGACGGGCACCATGAACCTGACTGAACCCGGTGCGGGTTCTGATCTGTCGGTTATTCGTAGCAAAGCCGTTCCCGAAGGCGATCACTATTTAGTAACCGGACAAAAAATATTCATCACATGGGGAGACCATGAGATGGCTGATAACATCATTCATCTGGTACTGGCTCGCCTGCCGGATGCGCCTGCAGGCGTGCGCGGTATTTCATTATTCCTGGTGCCTAAATTTCTGGTTAATGAGAGTGGTGAATTGGGTGAACGCAATGATGTTGCAGTGGCATCACTTGAGCATAAATTAGGTATCCATGCCAGCGCTACCTGTGTCATGGCTTTTGGTGAAAAAGCGGGCGCAGTGGGTTATCTGATTGGTGAAGAGGGTAAAGGTTTAGCCTGCATGTTCACCATGATGAACAATGCACGCTTAGCGGTAGGTTTACAGGGTGTTGCTATCTCTGAGCGCGCCTATCAGCAAGCTCTGTGGTATGCCGGTGACCGTACTCAGGGTAAAGCTGTCGGCTTTACAGAAGAAGGGCCGATTTTACGCCATGCAGATATTCGTCGCATGCTGATGACCATGAAAGCATTCACTGAGGCGGGGCGTGCACTGGCTTACGATGCGTGTGGAAGCCTGGATTTTGCACATGCTCATGAAGATAAGACACTGGCTGCACAAGAAAAAGCCCGTGCTGCTTATCTGACGCCGATTGTTAAAGGCTGGTGCACAGAAGTGGCTCAGGAAGTGACATCTCTGGGCGTGCAGATACATGGTGGTATGGGCTTTATTGAAGAGACGGGTGCTGCGCAGCATTTCCGTGATGCACGCATTCTGCCTATTTATGAAGGCACGAACAGCATTCAGGCTTTAGATCTTGTTGGCCGAAAAACACTGTCTGATCAGGGTGTCGCTGCACACGCCATCATGAAAGAGATAAGTGCTACTGTTGAACAGGCATCAGCATCGGCCCGGTTCAGTAGTGCTGCAAGAAAATTGCAGGCGGCGTTAGTCGTTGCACAAAATTCAACATCTCAGTTGTTAGCCCAGTCTACTGAAAATGCTTATTTTCCAGGTGCTGTGGCCTACAATTATATGATGATGATGGGCACACTGTGTGGCGGCTGGCAGTTACTACGTAGTGGGCTGGCTGCGGAAGGCAAGCAGGCCCAAGGTGAAAGCGATCCTTACCTGGAAGCAAAACAGTTAACTGCTTTATTCTACATGGATCAGATTTTACCGCGCTACCTGAGCTATGCTGCTGTAGTGGATACCGGCAGTGAGGCCATTATGGCCTTTACAGATGAGCACTTAGAGTCTGCGTTCAGTTAAGCGGAAGTTGGCTTAAGTGGCTTTTGTAAACACCCGCTCATGCGGGTGTTTTGCTATTCAATACCGCGAAAATCGGGTAAGGTGTCTGCCAGTATATTTCCGATCAATTGATAGAGATTATTGCTAGCCATGATCATTACACCAAAAATTCGTGGTTTTATTTGTACCACATCTCACCCTACCGGTTGTGCTCAAAATGTTCGCGAACAAATTGAGTATGTTAAACAGAAAGGCCCCATTGAGAATGGCCCTAAACGTGTCTTAGTCGTGGGATCTTCCAGCGGTTATGGTCTTTGTTCACGTATTGAAGCGGCCTTTGGTTCGGGGGCTTCTACCATTGGTGTTTTTTTCGAAAAGCCAGCGACTGAGAAAAAGACAGGTACTGCCGGTTGGTACAATGCCGCTGCATTTGAGCAGCAAGCTCGTGAAGCGGGCCTTTATGCTAAAAGCATTAATGGCGATGCCTTCTCTCATGAAGCTAAGCAAAAAGCGGTTGAGTTAATAAAAGCCGATTTGGGCCAGATTGATTTAGTGGTCTACTCGCTGGCATCACCGGTCCGTAAGATGCCTGACAGCGGAGAAGTGGTTCGTTCAGTGCTTAAACCTATTGGCCAGTCATACCATTCTACGGCGATTGATACGAATAAAGATGTGATCATCAATGCAGAAATAGAACCGGCTAATGAAGAAGAAATCGCTAACACCGTTACCGTTATGGGTGGCGAAGACTGGGAGCTGTGGATTCATGCCCTGAATGATGCCGGGGTACTCGCTGAAGGGTGTAAAACAGTTGCCTATAGCTATATCGGTACAGAGATCACCTGGCCTATCTATTGGGATGGTGCGCTGGGTAAAGCCAAGCAGGATCTGGACCGTGCTGCGGGAGAGCTAAACGCTCTGTTAGCTGTTAAAGGTGGCCAGGCTAATGTAGGTGTACTTAAGTCAGTTGTGACTCAGGCCAGTTCAGCCATTCCGGTGATGCCACTCTATTTATCCATGGTTTTCAAAATCATGAAAGAAAAGGGCCTTCATGAAGGCTGTATGGAGCAGATAGATCGTTTATTTCGCACCGGCTTATATGGTGACAGCGGTGCTATCGATGATGCAAACCGTTATCGTATGGATGACTGGGAGTTACGTGATGATGTACAGGATCACTGCAAAGATTTGTGGAAAGAGGTGACAACAGAGAATCTTTTTGAATTAACAGATTACGCTGCCTATAAAGTTGAATTTTTAAAATTGTTTGGCTTTACTCTTGAAAATGTTGATTATGACGCGGATGTTAATCCCATTGTCGATTTTGATGTTATTGATCTGTAAGCGATATTGATAATTCAAATAAACCCTGCTCAGTGCAGGGTTTTTATTGAATTTAACATTATTTCTTTATATTATTCATACTGAGTTTGTAAGAAAGGATTCATCAAGATGCTAAGGATAGTATGTATTATTCTTTTTTCATTTCTGGCCGTTAGCTGTAAAACGACACCGGTTAATACGACCCCGCACGCCAATAAGCATTCATACCCCGTGACTTCACTTAAGAACAGCTCCTGGAATGTCCCGTCGGTCGCCAGCCGTGGTTTAATGGACTATCCGAAACTGACATTCACATTTAAGGAAACCGAAATCAGCGGTTTTTCAGGATGTAATCGGTTCAGGGGGAGTTATACGGTTCTTGATTCGCGCCTTGAAATAGATGAGCTGATAACCACACGTAAACTTTGTTCAAAAGTGGTTATGTTTCAGGAATACTTATTATTAAATGAGCTGAAAAAGACACTCGTACTATCTATGACAGATAATAGGGTTATTCAGCTAACTAATAATACGGGCGAAGTTACAATCCTGAGTATGCAATAATTTCATCTTGATTTGTTTATAATAGCTAGGCGAATCGGACTGTTTCTGGAATAATAGCGGGTTAACCCAACAAGATTGCTATTACTCCATGATAAGAACAGCGCCAGACCTTTTCTCGCATACTCCCTATTGGGCCGAATGTTTCGGACCCGCCCCTTTTTTTCCGACGACTCGCCAGGAAATGGATCAACTGGGCTGGGATAGCTGTGATGTTATTTTAGTCACAGGCGACGCCTATGTAGACCACCCAAGTTTTGGCATGGCTGTTATGGGGCGCGTGCTTGAAGCGCAAGGCTTTCGTGTCGGTATTATTGCTCAGCCTGATTGGCGCTCGACAGAAGCTTTTGCTGAGTTGGGTAAGCCCAATCTGTACTTCGGCGTTACTGCCGGCAATATGGACTCGATGATCAATCGTTACACTGCCGACCTGCGCGTTCGACATGATGATGCTTATACACCGCATGGTGCTGAAGGAAAGCGGCCGGATCGTGCTGTTATCGTTTATACGCAACGCTGTCGGGAGTTATATAAAGATATTCCTGTTGTTATCGGGGGTATTGAGGCCAGTTTGCGACGTATTGCACAATATGATTATTGGAGCAATAAAGTCCGTCGCTCCGTACTGATCGATTCCGGCGCTGATATCTTACTTTACGGTAATGCCGAACGGGCCATCGTTGATTTAACTCACCGATTGGCTAAGGGCGAGCCGATAGAAGATATTAATGACCTGCGTGGCACCGTGATCGCACGTGACTTTGTTCCGGCGGGCTATACCGAAATCGACTCGACTCGTGTCGATTGGCCGGGGCATATAGATCAGTTCCAGAATCCATATGAATATATTGCTGAGCCGTCAAAATGCGCCTCAGACAAAGCAAAAAGTGACCCTCAGGAAGTGATGCCGTTACGCATTATTCCTGAGCCGCTGAAAGGTAAGCAGCGACTGGATGGTACGCAGACCTATATCCGTTTACCTTCGTTGGATAAAGTCAGTAAGGATCCGGTATTGTATGCACATGCATCCAGAATTCTGCATCTGGAATCGAATCCGCATAATGCAAAAGCGCTGGTGCAGCGTGATGGTAAGCGTGAGATTTGGGCGAACCCACCACCGATACCCTTAGAAACCTCTGAGATGGATGCCGTGTTCGGGCTTCCTTATCAACGTATTCCGCACCCTATGTACGGTAAAGCAAAGATTCCTGCCTATGACATGATTCGGTTTTCCGTCAATATCATGCGTGGCTGTTTTGGGGGCTGTACTTTCTGCTCCATTACTGAGCACGAAGGCCGCGTGATACAGAGCCGTTCGCAGGAGTCTGTGATTAAAGAGATCGAAGATATACGCGATAAAGTACCCGGGTTTACCGGTATGATCTCTGATTTAGGTGGTCCGACCTCCAACATGTATCACCTTAACTGTAATGATGCAGAGATTCAGGCTTCCTGCCGCAAGCTTTCCTGTGTTTATCCGGTGATCTGTAAAAACCTGAAAACAGACCACAGCGAAACCACTCAGCTGTATCGTAAAGCACGTGCAATTGAGGGTGTTCACACGGTTGCCATTGCCTCGGGCTTACGTTATGACCTGGCGGTTGAAGACCCTGAGTATGTTAAAGAGCTGGTGACACATCATGTCGGTGGCTATCTGAAGATTGCACCGGAGCATAGTGAAGAGGGTACGCTTTCGAAAATGATGAAGCCGGGCATGGGCACCTATGACCGCTTTAAGCAGATGTTCGAGAAATACTCAAAAGAAGCAGGCAAGAAGCAATATCTGATCCCTTATTTCATCGCCGCGCATCCGGGCTGCGAAGATGAAGATATGTTGAACCTTGCGTTATGGCTGAAAGAACATAAGTTCCGTGTTGATCAGGTACAGACTTTTTACCCGTCACCGATGGCGCTGGCAACAGCGATGTACCACTCTGGCAGAAACCCGCTTAAAAAAGTGAGTTATAAGAGCGAGAAGCTCTATATCCCTCGCGAACTTGAGGAGCGTCGTTCTCAAAAATCACTGCTGCGCTATCATGATGAAGATAATTGGCCGCGTTTGCGTGAAGTGTTAGAAAAAATGGGGCGTGGAGATCTGATCGGTAATGCCGAATGGCAACTGGTTCCTGCAGAAGTAAAAACGCACTATTCGCGCTCAGCTAGCACAAACAAAAATAGCCCGGCTACTAAAAAAGGCGCGGTAACAGCGAAACCTTCACTGGCGAACCGCCCAACCGCAGCAGCACGTAAAAAAGCGGCAGGGAAGAAGCCTGCCTCCAGGAAAAATCAGCAGCGCAGTGTTAAGCGCGGCTAGCCAGCGCTAGTAAAACAAGTGAAAAATCGAAGCAAAAAACAAACGTAAATAAGCGTTAAAAAAAAGACGGCCAGGGAGCCGTCTTTTTTCTTTATAGCAGATCCCGCGTAATCATCGGTTATTGAACGCTTGGGTTGAGTGATATTTCGCCCACGTCTTTAATGTAAATGTTCGGTGTAAATGTGCCTAAATCAAGTTTCGCATTCATTTCATATGCCACCATTTTGCGGTTTTGCTGCACTAATGATGCGATTAGCCGCACACTGTTAAGTAGATTCGCATTGGCGCTTAGTGTGATATCGCCAGCCCCGTAAGCAGCAATCTCGGGCATGTTATTTGATACCCCGTTAAGAATTTTCTGGTCATCAATCGTGACAGAGTAGGCAACGCCTCTTAAGGGTAAAGCGACACTGTTGGGATTGACTATATGCAGGCTGATCTCAAACTTAGGTGCGATCCCTTCGCTGGGTACAATCTTGACAGAGTTAACCGTCACGGTTGGATCTTCGAAGTCCAGGGGCTTTAACGTCGCGCACCCTTGAAGCAAAAGCATGAATGATATGACCAGGCTAGCGTAAAACGTGCGCATGAAAATTCTCCACTGAGAGGGCATTGTTATAACAATGATAAGGTTACTTTCGGGTACATTAACTTAACAACCCGACTTTATCTATTGTGATTTTTCGCGCTGCTTAATACGCTATCAGGCAAAGATCAGCAGACATGGCCCGAGTCGATATGCTGCAGGTTATAATCAGTTATAATAATCTAAAATCTGGGAAGAGAATCAAGATGCAGTCTTGTTACGATGTCGTCATTGTTGGCGGTGGTATGGTCGGTGGAACGCTTGCTTGCGCATTAGGAAATACATCACTTAAAGTAGCCGTAATCGAAACACAGCTTCCGGCTGCATTTGATCTGACGCAGGATCACGATCTGCGTGTATCAGCGTTGAGTATCGCTTCTGAAAATATTCTCAAATCAGTCGGCAGCTGGCAGGGGATTTTAGATAGACGATCATGTCCTTATCGACGTATGAAAGTCTGGGAAGCCAGTGAAGAGCATGCCGCCACGCTGTTTGATTCTGTAAAGCTGAAATATGACCACTTAGGCCATATAGTTGAAAACCGGGTTATCCAGTTAGCATTGATCGATCAGATGAAAGCGTTAGACAATGTTGATCTGATCACCCCGGCTAAAACCCGCAAGATTGATTATTCACCCGGATTCAGCATTGTTGAGTTGGATGATGGCCGCCAGATAGTCGCTCGTCTGCTGGTGGCTGCAGACGGCGGTGAATCACGCGTCCGGCAAGCCGTAGGTATTGGTATTCAAAAATGGGATTATGAGCAGCATGCGCTGGTTGCTTCGGTTATTACTGAAGACCCTCAGCAAGATATTACCTGGCAGCAATTCACACCCACAGGGCCTTTAGCTTTTCTGCCACTGAGCGGTCATCATGCCTCGTTAGTCTGGTACAACACGCCGGCTGAAGTGAAGCGCCTTATGCGCACCACGGATGAGCAATTCCTTGCTGAGCTAACCAGCCGCTTCCCGGCAGCACTCGGTAATATAGAAACCCTGTTAGGGCGAGCAAGCTTCCCACTGCGTCGTCAGCATGCTCAGCAATATGCAAAAGAGGGTGTTGTGTTGGTGGGTGATGCGGCGCATATGATTCACCCTCTGGCAGGCCAGGGAGTCAACATCGGTTTGCTGGATGCCGCTGCGTTAGCGCAGACACTGATGACTGCATTAGAAGAAGGCGCAGATATCTCCTCAATGGCAGTATTAAGCCATTATGAGAAACACAGACGTCGCCATAATTTTATCATGATGCAGGCGATGGACCTGTTTTATCGGGTATTTAGCAATGATCTGTTACCACTCAAAGTATTGCGCAACGTTGGCTTAGGTGTCGCCGGTAAAGCATCTCCACTGAAGCACAAAGTGATGGCCTTTGCGATGGGGTTGGAAGGTGACCTTCCCGAGATAGCCAAATAACCTGGCAGCGAGACCTTTTCACGATTACTCTTTTGTCTTCTTGTGGTGTTATAAACGTACTCAATCGGTCATTTGTAAAGATAAACTCCCTTTTTTCCGTGCGTTTTGCCTTGCCAATAAACACAATTTCGGCTCGTGCAATGCTCTCGAAGAATAAGCTGGATTGCAAGAAAAGGCCGCTTATTTGAAGCGGCCTTTTTATTAGCTATAAGTCATCGGACGGCAGCGTGATTATCTCTTAATTCACGATCTTCTGTTTAAGGAATTCAACAATACCTTCAGCTGCAACATCCTGTTTGTCAGCATCACGGCGACCTTTGTACTCGTATGCACCGGCTTCAATACCGCGCTCAGAAACCACTAAACGATGCGGTAAGCCCATCAGCTCCATATCGGCAAATTTCACACCAGGACGCTCTTTACGATCATCCATTAACACCTCGATACCGGCGGCTTTGAGGTCGGCATAAATTTGATCCGAGACTTCACGAACCTTTTCAGATTTGTCGTAATGCAGCGGAACCAACGCGATCTGGAAGGGCGCAAGACTGGATGGCCAGATGATGCCGTTATCATCGTAGTTCTGCTCGATAGCAGCCGCCACGACTCGTGTTATGCCGATGCCGTAGCAACCCATTTCAAGAATGGTTGCTTTACCGTTTTCATTCAGTACAGTGGCATTCATCGCTTCAGAGTATTTGGTACCCAGCTGGAATATATGCCCAACTTCAATGCCGCGTTTGATCTGTAATGTTCCCTGACCGCAAGGGCTGGGGTCGCCTTCTTTTACATTGCGTAAATCAGCAATAGCCGGTGTAGGCAGGTCGCGTTCCCAGTTAATATTGATGTAGTGTTTATCTTCAATATTGGCGCCAGCAGCAAAATCAGCCATGTTGGCTACACTGCGATCAATAATACAGGGAATAGTCAGGTTCAGGGGGCCTAATGATCCAGGGCCCGCACCCATCACTTTAAGTATCTCTTCTTCTGTCGCAAAACATAACGGTGAAGCAACGCCAGGTTGTTTTTCAGCCTTGATTTCATTCAGATCATGATCGCCACGAACCAGTAGCGCAACAAAGTCTGCTTCGCTCTCTGGTGAAGCGGCAACGACTAATGTTTTAACTGTTTTTTCAATCGGCAGATTGAACTGCTCAACAAGTGCTTTGATGGTTTTTGCATGGGGCGTATCAATCAGCGTCATTTCTGCAGTAGGCGCTGTTCTTTCACCTAAAGCGAGTGCTTCTGCCATTTCAACGTTGGCTGCAAAATCACTGTTATCTGAAAAAGCGATATCATCTTCACCCGATTCTGCCAGTACATGAAACTCATGTGAACCACTGCCGCCAATCGAACCGTTATCCGCAATAACCGGGCGAAAGTCGAGCCCCAAACGGTTGAAAACATTGGTGTAGGCCTGATACATAGTATCGTATGTGGCTTCCAGGCATTCGCGGGAGGCATGAAAAGAGTACGCATCTTTCATGATGAACTCGCGTGAGCGCATCACGCCAAAGCGTGGACGAATCTCATCACGGAATTTTGTCTGAATCTGGTAGAAATTGGCGGGTAACTGTTTGTAGCTTTTAATTTCGTTACGTACCACATCAGTGATCACTTCTTCATGTGTAGGGCCGACACAGAACTCCCGGTTGTGACGATCATGCAAGCGAAGCAGCTCAGGGCCGTATTGCTCCCAGCGTCCGGATTCCTGCCATAGTTCTGCCGGCTGGATCGCAGGCATCAGAACCTCCATTGCGCCTGCATTGTCCATCTCTTCTCTGACAATGCGTTCTACTTTACGAAGTGTGCGTAAACCCATGGGTAGCCAGGAATAGAGACCTGAAGCTTCTCTTCTGATCATACCGGCGCGTAGCATCAGCTGATGGCTGATGACTTCAGCATCAGAAGGAGTCTCTTTGAGCGTTGCGATAAGAAATTGGCTTGCGCGCATGGTATAGACCTTTACAAAGTTCACGTGAAAATTGGATCATTTTATGGATATGTGTCGTTAGGGACAAGTCAGAGCAGCATTTATCGTCACTATAATTAACTAATTACACATTTTTTAAAGAATATTCCTGAAAAAATAAGAAAATATAGATAATTTATAGTAATGATTGCCAAATAGCTGTTTTAAAGATCAGGTTCAGTATTGGCGTACGGTTTTTGTGGCCGGATATGCTGGTTAAGAAACCCCGTTGGCAGGTTGTTTATACGCACCGATGTAGGTAATCTTTGCGACATTAAGTTAACTCCCTCAAGGATTTGATTTCTTAAGATTTGATTGTAATTATCTGATCATATTGGACTTTTATGAAAAATATTTTATTCGTTCTGTTGCTTGTTACACAATCTCCCTGGGCTCTTGCCGGTATTACAACGATCTTTAAAGACGAGAATGGTAAAACCAACTGGCAAATACTCGCTAACTGGAGCAGCGGTACACTAATCATTCTGCTATCTATTGTGGCGGTTAATCTGTTTTTTGCCCGACGTCGTGCTAATAAAGCCAATCTTGAGCTCACTGCAATTCGTAAAGATCTTGAGCAGCGGGTTAAAGATCGTACCGCGACACTGGATGAGGCGAACCGACAACTAACCCAGAGTAACCACTTATTAGAAGAAGAGGTGTCGCAACATATCATTACCAGTGAGCACTTACGCTCTTCTGAGTCTTATATTAAAGATATTTTAGCCTCCATGCCGCTGATGCTCGTCAGTCTGGATAAGGGCGGTAAGGTAACACAATGGAATAAGCAGGTTGAAGAAGCCTCGGGAATCCCAGCTTCGCAGGCCTTGGGCAAAACACTCTGGGAAGCTTACCCTACTGTGTCAATTACACCGGAACAGATCCAGCAGGTGATTAAGAAAAATGAACCTATACACCTGAAACAAAGTTTGCGAAGCATGGCGCATTTCGATATTACGATCTATCCGTTGCAAGGTCAGACAGAAGCGGGCGTTGTCATTCTTGTTGACGATATCAGCAAACAGACCGCGGCAGAAAACATGCTGATTCATAATGATAAAATGTCATTTATGGGAGAGCTTGCGTCCACGATGGCACATGATATCAATGTACCGCTGCAAGCTATTTTAATGGATCTGAAAAGCTTCCAGCATACACTGGCTGACCAGGCGAACACACAAACAGCGGCTGACGATAAGAAAGCCAGGCAACTGAATACCATTCTTCATGATATGTCCAGCAAAGGCGATCAGGTCTCAACGATCATCGGTAATTTGCTCGCATTTGCGCGCAGTCGACATGAGAAAAAGCAGTTAGCTGATATTGTTGATGTGATGGAAAATGCTATCATTCTCGCCAACGATGTGGTCTCAGTTTCAGCTAAGCTTCCCTTTAGCAAGGTCACTCTGGTACGAAGTTTTGAAAAGAATTTGCCGCTAACCCCTTGTTATATTACGGAGCTTCAACAAGTATTTATTAGTCTTTTCCGCCATGCCTGTCATGCCCTTGAGCTTAAAATGGCGGCCGCTTCGACCGATCCCGGATTTAAGCCGACGATTAAAATCATCCTGGCTGAATGCTATGACAGTCTCTGGATAAAAATTCAGCACAACGGCGTAGGGCTGAATAACGAAGAGCAGATGTGCTTGTTTGAGCCGTTCTTCAGTAATAAAGCACCCGGAACTGATTTTGATGCAGGGCAGCGCCTCTCTTTCTCGCATTACATTGTTACCGAACAGCATAAGGGGCATATGGCTGTCACTTCTGATGTGAACGTTGGCTCAACTGTTCACATACAATTACCTATTATTGAATAACGGATAGAGCTAACGAAGACTCTGGATTTTTTTAAAATGTTTCGCTTTAGCGCGTTATAGAAGCAGGTGAAATTTTCTCCTGCTTTTCCATATTTGTCATTAGGCAGCGTCTAATATGCAAACAGACATGCTGCTTGCCCCTTAATGAAAAATATTATCACCTTGCTGGTCGATCATCAGTTTGGCTTTGCGAAATGTTTCCTGAGTGCATAGTTCCGGGGTAGGGAGGACATCTGCCCGAATAAAGATATGTTCACGCACACCTTGATCCTCACGCTTACGGATCAGCCCGTTAACACGATACTGTGACCCTTCTGCTGCCGGTGTGGCAATTATGATGAAGCCCTTATATTCTTCCTCAGCAGCAGGGCTTGCCTCTGATGTGCTTCCCTGAGAAGTACGAAATATACTCAAAAGTGATGTTAATAAACCCATTATCGCTCCTGTTTTATACTAGTTATTGATATTAGGCGGTTAAGCTCACTAAACGGATGCGCAAAGCGTCATAAAACTTAAATAGTAATCGACTAGTACAATCTTATCTGTCTGCTATGCTGATGTGTATGATAAAAGTTGTTCATCAGAGATTAAGGATGTTTAAATCGACTCAATCCCTATTTTATCGGAATCGTTGCCTGGTTGTTGTTTTTACAGCACTCGGGTTACTTTTTGCAAGCACAGTTAAAGCCGATTCCGGGCTTAAACCCGTTACGCTTCAATTACAATGGCACCATCAGTTTCAATTTGCCGGTTATTATGCAGCGTTAGCTAAAGGGTTCTACGAAGAGGCTGGGCTGGAAGTTACTATCAAAGATGGTGGCTATGACAATAATGGCCGTGCCATTTTGCCCGAGGCCGAGGTGCTTTTTAATCGGGCGCAATTCGGCTCTACCCGCACAGACCTGTTAATCAATCACAGCCAGGGAGTACCTTTCGTTGTACTGGCGAACATTATGCAGCACTCGCCTTTCATCTTTTTAACAACAGACCAATATGACTTTAAGCGTCTGGAAGATATCGGCACGCAGCGTCCTATCTCATTAAACTTACCAGGTAGTGGGGATCAGCGGATAGATGCAGAAGCGATCGCCGCCTTAAAGGTTGCTGGTGTCAATTTAACAGAACTCAACAACCATTTTCCTACATGGGAATTAGATGATCTGTTAGCCGGACATACTCAGCTCGCTCCGGCTTACAGTACTGATGAACCCTATTTTGTTAAAAAAGCCGGACAGCTTCCTGTGGTTATTCAGCCCAGAGACTATGGTATTGATTTTTACGGTGACCTGCTTTTTACTCGTCAGAGTATGCTCGACAAGCAGCCGGAGACAGTAAAAAAATTCCGTACAGCCAGTATAAAAGGCTGGAAGTATGCGATGGAGCATACTGACGAGATTGCCGAATTGATTCTGAAAAATTATACGACCCGTAATGAGGCTTACGATAAGGACTTTCTTATTTATGAAGCTGAAAAAATCAAAGAGTTAATGAATTCAGATGTGATTGAAATCGGCTATATCAACAAAGAACGATGGCAGAAAATTGCAGAGATTTATCGGTCATTAGGCTTGATCAGCGACGTCAACCTGGATAGTTTTCTTTATCATTCTGAACGAGAGAATCAGTGGGAAAACTATAAACACTGGCTTCAATTACTCATCATCCCCTTTCTGGTAGCGGCAGGTATTATCTGGTATCTCTTTTCTCTGACGACGGCATTAAAGCGAGAGATAAAAAAACGTCAGGAAGCCGAAAAGACCCTGAAAAACCAAGCTGAACTTGATAGCTTAACGGGTATTAGCAACCGCTATGTATTTCAGCAGAACCTGGAAAAAGAGTTTGCCAGGGCACGTCGGTACCAGCAGCCTTTCTCTTTGATGATTATGGATATTGATCTGTTTAAAGAGGTAAATGATAATTACGGGCATCAGGCAGGGGATGAAGTATTACGATCATTAGCAAGAGTGACTAAAGATTTATTACGCAACAGTGATCTGTTTGCCCGGTATGGCGGCGAAGAGTTTGTCGTGCTGCTACCCAGCACCTCACTGAGTGAAACGCTGTGCCTGGCAAAACGCATTCTCCATACAAATCGCCATAACGCAGTGGTATATAACGATTTAAATATTCGCTACACCATTAGTATCGGCGTTACAGAGATCCTCGATTCCGATACAACAGTGGAAGATGTTTTTAAGCGCAGCGATGATCTTCTTTATGATGCAAAAGATGCAGGACGAGATTGCATCAGGTTAGGTAGTGCAAGTAGCGCCTAATATCTGATCGGTAGCGGTGCACGGGTTTTAACGGCACGTATCGCAAAATTACTTTGGATATCCTTAACAACTGATAGACGTTGTAGTGTTTTTAACCATGCTTCGTAACTGAGAAGGTCCGAGACAACGACCTCTAAGCGATAGTCAGATGCGCCAGAAACAACAAAGCAGCTGATTACATTATTCATTTCTAAAATAGCCTGTTCAAATTGTACACTGGCTTCATCGCGGTGATTATCAAGGCTGACATCAACAAAAATAGTCATTCCCAAGCCGATCTGCTGACGATCCAGAGCCGCATAATATCCAGTAATAACGCCCTCATCTTCGAGTTTTTTGACTCTGCGTAAGCAAGGCGATGGCGATAATCCAATCTTATCCGCCAATTCAACATTGGTGAGTCGCCCGTCATGCTGGAGTAGCGCGGCTATTTTCAAATCCATTTTATCCATTATTGATATGATCCTAATATTTTAATAATTATATTGGCATTATATGCTAATTTTTATCTAAAAAGAGGCAAAGTTAGCAAGGACATGCGCCGCAGGAATTCACGATAATAGTGTTTTGATAGTAAAGAGCACATCATGACTACATACGCGATCAAGCGCTACTCCGGTATCTCGCCTAATCAGGGGGGCGTTATAGCCGCACTGGTTACCATACTCATCTGGGCAAGCTGGTTGATCTCTATGAAAATAGGGGTGGGGTCGCAACTTTCAACAATCGATCTGGCGGTCTTGCGCTATGGCTTCACCGGATTAGTCCTATTCCCTGTTTTTATTAAAGCCCTGCCTCGCATCAGAAAAACACCTAAACGTTACCTGTCAGGCATTGTGTTTGGTGCGGGTCTGCCATTTTTTTATCTATCATCGTTGGGAATGCATTATGCGCCTGTAGCGGATGCAGGTTTATTGATTACCGGAACATTTCCGCTGTTTGTCAGCTTTGCCGCCGTGGCTTTCTACCGGGAAAAGCTCACACAGCAACGTGCCTGGGGATTGGTATTGATTCTGGTGGGTGTTGTTGCAATATTGTATCTGACTGCGCTCAACACAGGTCTGAACGCAGGCGTGGATCATTGGAAAGGCGATATCATCTTTCTTTGCGCCAGCGCTTCATGGGCGCTGTTTACCGTAAGCCTTAAACTATCAGGATTACGCCCTTGGGATGCCGCTGCGTGGCTATGTGTATCCTCAGCGGGCATCTTGCTGGCGGGCTTATTGTCGGGAATATGGGAGATCACTATTATGACAGCACCGTTTGAACAAACGCTCTATCAAATATTTGTGCAAGTGCTGTGTGTCGGCTTAATTACCGGATTCAGTTATGGGTTTGCGGTGCGCCAATTAGGCGCTGAAAAAACGTCGGCGATTGGTGCACTAACACCAGTACTGGCCGTATTAGCCGGTCTATATCTGTTAGGCGAACCCGTTCAGCTGGCTGCATGGCTAGGGCTTGGGTTTATTACCGGGGGTGTGCTGCTGGCAAGTGGTGTCAGGTTGCGAAAGCACTCCTTATATTAAGCCTTAGGAGACAGATGCTTCACAATGAGCTGAGAAGGGGATAAATCATGTTTATCTGCCAGCATCAGCAATAGATCATGCGCTTCTTCAGTCAGTTTGATGACATGATCTGCTTTGTGGGCTTTGGTTTGCTCTAAAGCCTGGGCTAATTTATCAGCGTATTTTTGGTCTAACCATTCGTCACACCACTCACGGACCTCTTTTATGTTAGTTGAGCATTTACGCCAGGCTTTCAGTGCTTTGAGGTGTTTTTTCGATGTCTTTGACGAAGCACCTTGTTGATCTAAAGGAAATTTATCATCTTTGCTTAGCTGTACATCAATCCATTGAATAACAGTGGTTAAATCACTTTTCTTTATTTTCATCGGTAGGGCTCTCGGTCAGAATGTTAAGATAGGGGCGCATTGTCACAAAAAAGCTTGCTGTGTAATGTTAAATTTTTATGACATTACACTATTAATAAACTATCAGTCACCCTAGCTGTTTAAGTGTTTCGGCTTGTTGGGCTATCCGATCGACACACTGATTAAACAATTGCAGCTCCTCATCGGTTAACACCGACAGCAAATAACGTTCACGGGCTGTCACCAATGGCACTATCTTAAGATAAATCTGTTTACCCTGTTCTGAGAGTGAAACACTGGAAAAGCGGCGGTCATTACTGTCTGTTTTTTGGCACAACAGGCCAGATTGTTTAAGCGCCGAGATGGCTCGACTCACTTGCATTTTTTCCATGCTGGTGAATTTGGCTATCTCTTTCGCGGACATCTGTGCATTTTCGCCCAATGCCGCCATCACACGCCACTCCTGAGGGCTTAAATTGAAACGCCCTGAATATAGCTGTGCGATCACCTCGCTCACGGACGAATTAAGCATGGCCAGCCGATAAGGAAAAAAATCACTTAACTGCAATGCATCTGAGGGTTCGAGTGCTGCTTTTTGTGACGATTCTGCAAGAGTCATAACATCTTAGGGGTTGCTTAAAGAAAAATCTATTTTAGGACGTTAATAGTAAAATAACAATTTCCTTAGAAGAATGAATCGGCTATTTGATTTTAAATCTTTATTTAACATATGGTTAGGTCGGGAATAACTTTTTTGACATTGGTAACCAATGTTACTATTATGGGTTCTATATCAACAATAAACACATGTTTACCCGAGGGCACAGTCATGATTAAAATTGAACAGATCCATCACGTCGCATATCGCTGTAACGATGCAAAAGAAACCGTTGAGTTCTATCAGAATATGCTCAATATGGAATTTTTAGTAGCCATCGCAGAAGATCTTGTGCCTTCGACAAAAGAACCAGATCCCTACATGCATCTGTTTATGGATGCCGGGAATGGTAACATTCTCGCGTTCTTTGAATTACCGACTAAGCCGAAAATGGATCGTGACCGTATGACTCCTGAATGGGTGCAACATATTGCTTTTCGTGTAGAAAGCGAAGCGGCATTGATGGAAGCAAAAGCCGATCTGGAAGCTAAAGGGCTCGACGTATTAGGCCCAACCAATCACGGTGTTATTAAGTCGATCTACTTCTTTGATCCGAATGGCCATCGTCTTGAGTTGACCTGTCTGACGGGCAGCGATGAGCAAATGAAAGAGTTAAAAAGAGTCGCACCCTTGATGTTAGAAGAATGGTCTCGCACCAAAAAAGCACCTAAGCATGCGGCCTGGATGCACGAAGAAGAGTTTTCTTCAAAATAGACTCCTGACATTTATGTGTGAAAAGATATGCGAAAGCCAGTGGCTGGCTTTCGTTTTTGTTGTTTCAGATAGGCAGAACAAGAGTTGAGAATTAATCATATGAATAAGCTAAATGAAACCCACGACCTTACATTAAAAAGCTGGGTCAGCAGTGCGAATCAGGCGAATAGTGACTTTCCTATTCAGAACCTGCCCTTTGCTATTTTTCGTCGTGCAGGCTCAAACGAAGCTTTTCGTGGCGGCGTAGCGATTGGCGATCAGGTTGTCGATATGGCCTGCGTTGCTGAAAACAAGCTTTTCTCTGGCGACGCTGCCCTTGCTGCGCGGGCATGTACACAACCGACGCTGAATCAGTTTATGGGTATGGGTTCTGCTTATGCTTCCGCATTGCGTTTGGCGCTATCTCGTGCACTAAGAGAAGGTGCTGATAAATCATTAGAAAGCTGCTTAGTTGCGCAGTCTGATATCGAATTCGAATTGCCGGCTACCATTGGTGACTACACCGATTTTTACACCTCGATTCACCATGCCACCAGCGTCGGTAAATTGTTCCGTCCCGATAACCCGTTACTGCCGAATTACAAATGGGTACCGATTGGCTATCACGGTCGTTCATCCTCGATTGGCGTATCTGGCCAGACCTTCCATCGTCCGCTAGGACAAACCAAAGCACCTGATGCTGCAGTCCCGTCGCTAGGCCCCTGTAAACGGTTGGACTATGAGCTTGAGCTGGGGATCTATATAGGTCAGGGTAACGAGATGGGTGATGCCATTGCGTTGGATGATAGTGATGACCACGTATTCGGCTTTTGCCTGTTTAACGATTGGTCTGCGCGTGATCTTCAGGCATGGGAATATCAGCCGCTGGGTCCGTTTCTGGCAAAAAACTTTGCGTCGACGGTTTCTCCGTGGATTGTCACGCTCGAAGCGATGGCACCGTACCGGACGCCCTGGACACGCGATGCTGCTGATCCTCAGCCGTTGCCCTATCTGGAATCTGAAACCAACCGCCAGCAGGGTGCTTTTGATATCAAGCTGGAAGTGCTTATCCAGACCGAGAAAATGCGTAATGAAAAGCAACAAGCCAAGTCTGTTTCATTATCTAACTTCTCTTATTCCTACTGGACCGTTGCGCAGTTGGTGGCGCATCACACCGTGAATGGTTGTAACCTTAAACCCGGTGATTTCTTCGGTAGTGGCACGCAGTCTGGCCCTGAGCCTGAGCAAGCGGGTTCCATGCTGGAGCTATCTTGCGGCGGAAAAGAAGCCATTGACCTGGGTAACGGCGAAAGCCGAACCTTCCTTAATGATGGCGATACGGTTGTACTCAAAGGCTGGTGTCAGAAAGAAGGGGCCGCACGCATCGGTTTTGGTGAAGTGAGTAGTACCGTTCTTCCGGCAAAAATCTAGCAGCATATAACGCTTAAATAGAGCCCGCTGGTAAATAGCACATCTAGAAAGGACATCTGGAGAGGGCTCATTTAGAAAGGGCTCATGTAGAACTGGCGCTTTTAGAAAGCACCTCAAGTTAGCCAGACGCTAGCTTGAGGTGTTGCTCTTTTTTACGGATATTTTTTACGGTCGTAGTGACGGATTAATCTACTAAGTGACGGTTATGGAAAGCAAACGCCGTATTAAACGCAACTTCCTGGAACTGTTTCAGGCCCGTGTCTTTAAACGAAATAGTCATCGGATTTTGTTTCATGATTTTTTTGATTTCCGGCGCCGTCATAATCACAACATCCAGCTCATCTATCAATTGAAGCGCCGCTTCCATTTTAAATCCGAGTGCGCCTCCGGCAAACTTACCTTTCATCGGAGCTTGATTGATAATCACTTTTTCTACTTTATAGTCGGCCATCAGTTTATTAAAACTAAACTGGAAATCCTTTAAACTCTGGCGGTCATTGCTATCAACCATAGTAATGCGGCTTGTCCTGCAGTCAGGTATATCAAACAACCCATCGGACAACGACAGCAGGCAGACAATCGCTTCATTGTTTTTAAACTCAACACCACACACTCTCATGACAAACCCCGCTATTTTAGACGATGCGCATTATAACGCTAAAGTTTCATGTAGCACTAAGAATGCAGCACATATATGAATAAAAATCTATTTTTTCCGGTTTCGTGATAACCCATCTTTCAATCTTTTAATGTCCTTAGCCATATTCTTAAGTCGCTCAGGTGTCAGAATCCAGCAAAGCTTGCTTGCGGGGACTCATGCGTCAGTGAATAATGGGTCTTTATGCTTTTAATCGGATGCCATCTATGACCGTTGTATTTGAAGAACTGGATTATCAGGAAACTCCATTGGGCGTCATCAGTCTGAGGCGCCGATCCGAGCCAAGGTTGAATAATCAAATTCTGTATGAAATAAAATTAGATGACGAGTTTCTGATGTCGAGCTTGTTTACCGAAGCAGAAATTCAACTATCAAAGATTTGTCTTGCTGCGTTACAAGGGGATGAGCTGGATGTAATTGTCGGTGGGCTTGGCTTAGGTTACACAGCCAAGGCGGCATTAGAGCACGCCAGCGTTCGCTCACTAAAAGTGGTTGATGTCATGGCGCCGGTCATCGACTGGCATCAGCGTGGCTTGGTTCCACTGGGAAAAGCGCTGAGCGCAGACCCGCGTTGCACACTGATACATGCCGACTTTTTTGATGTCGCCACCTCCAAAACAAAAGGCTTCGATGGTCTGCCGTATCAAGAGAGCGCACCTCACCCACAAGTACATGCGGTGTTATTGGATATTGATCACTCCCCCGGTTATTGGTTGAACCCCGGAAACAGTGCTTTTTATACAGAGCAGGGCTTACGTGATCTATCTGAAAAAATTCTTTCAGGAGGGATATTTGGTTTATGGTCAGACGAGCCACCAGCAGCAGATTTTATGGCGTTACTTGATCGTATTTTTGAGTCTTGTGAATCGCATGTAGTTAGCTTTCCGAATCCTTACCTGGGAAAAGACTCAACCAATACGGTTTATTTAGCACGCAAAGCTTAATAGGTAATGAAAAGTGAGAGGCTAGTAAGTTTCTCCTTTTTCCCGGCATGACTGAAGCCTGATAGTGGTGGCTCTTCAAGATATTTATCTTAAGGAGTGCTAAGCGATGCAGCGGGAAAAAAATACAGATCCGGAAAACTCAAAAATTTACCTGGTTGGAGGAGGCCTGGCTTCTCTTGCAAGCGCCGTGTATCTCATCAACGATGCTTATGTGCCGGCTAATAATATTCATATCTTAGAGCAAAATACGACGTTAGGAGGCGCACTGGATGGTTGTGGTGACCCCGATAACGGCTTTGTTATCCGTGGTGGCCGCATGCATGAAAAACATTTTGTATGCTACTGGGACTTGTTATCACATATCCCATCTTATGATGATCCTGCTATTTCTGTCACCGACGAATCATTTGAGTTTAATGCCCGATATGTTACTCATGCCCAGGCCCGGTTGCTGAAAAGTGGCAAACGGATGGATGTTTCATCGTTCGGGCTCTCGTTAAAACACCAGGCAGATTTACTCAAACTGACCTTTGTATCAGAAGCCACCTTAAACAATGTGCGGATTGAGGATTGGTTCGAAGCATCTTTCTTTGAGACGAATTATTGGTATCTCTGGACCTCAATGTTTGCCTTCCAGAAATGGAGCAGTGTGGCCGCAATGAGGCGCTACATGAAACGCTTTATCCATTTGTTGGATGGGATGCCCACCTTGGGTGGCATCATGCGAACTCAGTACAACCAATATCACTCGGTGGTTATACCTCTGCAACGATATCTGCAACAAAGAGGGGTTAATTTTGAATTGCAGACGCAAGTCGTTGATATTGATTTTGAGCTTTTGCCCAGCCACAAAAAAGCGATAGCGATACATGCACGAGATAAAGATAAAAACCTGCAGCAGATCACCTTAGGTGCTGGTGATTATGTGTTCATTACTAATGGCTCCATTACCGAAAGCACTGATAATGGTTCGTGGAAAGATGCACCTGTCTTAAAAGATAAATCCAGTTCGGGTTCATGGATGTTATGGGAAAGCATAGCGAAGAAAGATAGCTCCTTTGGCAATCCTGGTGTTTTTTGTGACGATATCGATCGACAAAAATGGTATTCCTTTACCGTTACCCTCAAAGACCGCACGTTCAATGATTATATGGAAGATTTCAGTGGGAATTTAGCCGGCACGGGTGGATTGGTCACGATGACGGATTCAAACTGGCTGATGTCTATTGTTATTGCCCGTCAACCACACTTTCCAAATCAGCCTGGTGACGTCAGAATTTTTTGGGGCTATGGGCTATACCCTGATAAAAAAGGGAATTACGTCGATAAAAGAATGTCAGATTGTAATGGAGAAGAGATTCTTGAAGAGCTATGGGGACATTTGGGCATTAAGGATTTAATGACCCCCGTGGTAGAAGCCCAAAAAATTAACTGTATTCCCGTCGCCATGCCATTTATCGATAGTCTCTTTATGCCGTGTGCCAAGGGAGATCGCCCCGAGGTGTTGCCGGAGGGGGCTGTTAATTTTGCATTCCTCGGTCAGTTTGCCGAAGTACCAGAGGATTGCGTATTTACGGTCGAATATTCAGTGCGCAGTGCGCAAATGGCTGTTTATGGGTTATTCGAGACAGATAAGCAGGTATTGCCCGTATATGACGCTATTCATAATCCAGTCGTTTTAATAAAAGCGATGAAGGCCATTTGCCGATAATGAACAACGATTCAAGAATATACATGAAAAAAGTAGTCGCTTTAACCGCATTATTCATGGCTTTTACCGTAACCAGTGCTGCAGGCGATGTCAGCTTCCCGGTTGCCTCGGTTATTGATTGGAAGCATAAAAGTTTTTCCGGTAATACCGCCTACAGCGTTGTTTACGATGAACAGATGCAACGCGATGTTATTCTTGCCAACAGCAGCCAAACGGCATCAGGTTTGTTTTTCGAGAAGAAGATAGATCTGGATAAAACGCCGTTTCTTAACTGGTCGTGGCGGGTTGAAAAGTTTCCGGTGGTGGGTGATGAAAAAACAAAGGCCGGCGATGACTTTGCTGCACGCATCTATATTGTTGTGCAGGATGGCTGGACATTTTTAAGCACCAAAGCGATCAGTTATGTGTGGTCAAATCAATCACAAACTAATGATGTCTGGCCAAACCCGTTTACCAATGGCAGTGCAATGATGCTCACCGTCAGAGGCAGTGACGATAGCAACGGTTGGGTAACAGAAAAGCGCAATATTAAAGAAGACCTGCAACAGTTGTTTGGCAAAGAGTTTCGTTACATTGATGCCATCGCCATCATGACCGACACCGACAACTCCAAAAGTAGCGCGATTAGTTACTACTCAGATATTCGATTAACAGCAAAGTAAGTGGTCACTAACATACCCGCTTCTGTGGGTATTGTTTTACTGGCCAGGTCATATAAAAACATTTATATCTCTCGTTCAAGGAATCAGGTGTTTTCGCAGTAAACTCATATGTCGAAATTCTTTTGTTTATGTCGAAAAGCTATCAATTTTGGCAGTGCATGTCGATAAATGCACATTTTCTCTCCTACTTATTCTCACTATCTGAAGCCTTGCGCAGCACTATATCCAACATGTTGGCCGACAACAGCCTTCTTAAATATGCAAACAGGTAGGTCGGAACGGTAACGTAATAGCGCGCTTTTGGTTTTTTGGCTTCGAGTGCGTGGATTATTTTTTTCAGTACGGCATCAGGCCCTAACGTGAAAGGGTCCTTTCTATCAAGGTCGGGATCGGCCGCCAAGCGTTTTTCTACGGCTTCATAGGTCTGCTGGTGAGCACTGCCTTTTACGATGATATTTTGTTTAAACTTTTCATATGCGTTTTTTCGAAAGTCGCTGGTAATAGGCCCGGGCTCAACCAGTGAGACGAAAATACCGCTGCCATGTAGCTCTTGTCGTAGTGTATCGGTGAGGCCTTCCAGTGCAAACTTGCTGGCATTATAAGCCCCCCGGTACTTCATGGTGATTAGCCCCAGCACTGAGCTGTTTTGAATGATACGGCCATATCCCTGGCGTCGCATAAGCGGAATCAGTAAATTAGTCAGTTCCAATGTGCCGAACAGGTTGGTTTCAAACTGCTGTCGTAGTACATCGCGGGATAAATCTTCAACGGCACCTGGCTGGCCGTAAGCGCCATTATTGAAAAGGGCATAAAGATTGCCACCGGTTTGCTGTAGTGTCCAAT